>JAISGL010000197.1 GCA_031263125.1 Opitutaceae bacterium
CGGAAACCGGTTCGCGGCGCTTATAAGCGCCCGGAAAACGTCCATATGCGAGGAGGCTTTTTTTGTGTTTTTTGTGGCAATTGGATTGTTGGTTTGGGCCTGTTCCTTTGGTTGCGGCGGAGCCGCGCTGGGTAATCCGTGGTTAAAAAATGACTTTTTAAAAGTGCCCTTTATCAAGTCGAGATAACAGCTAGGTTACTTTTACTCGATCCCTAAGTCGATTTAAGCCGGAAGGCTGGTTTGCCGTAATTTTATGTAAGCACACAAGCGCCTGTTAATGCCGTGTCCGCGGGCAATCCTCCATGCGCGCCCCAACAAATCTTCCAAGCCACCGTCTCCATGAAAACCACCGCCACCTTCCGCCCTTGTCAGGGAATCGTCATGCTTTTTCTGGCCGCGCTCATCCCGCCGTGCCTGACGCCGTGCCTGGCCGCGCCAGCCGCCCCCGCGCCGCAGTTCGAAGACAACGACGACCACACCAGCATCGGAGCCGGACGTCCGCCACCGTCCCCTTCGGCCCGCCACATCCTCGCACGAAACCCGGATTGGGCGCCCTACGGGCATACCATCGAAATCGAACCCGGCGGCGCATTCGATTTCTCCCATCTTCTCGACGCCCCGGCTGGCAAATACGGCGCGCTCCGCGCCACCGCCGCCGGGCACTTTGAATTCACCGGACGCCCCGGGCACCCCGTCCGTTTCTGGGGCGTCAACCTCACCTTCACCGCCAACTACCCCGGCAAACCCGGCGCCGATCTCCTCGCCGAGCGCCTCGCGCGCTCCGGTTACAACACCGTCCGCTTTCACCACTACGACAAAGACCTTGTCCGCCCCGGAGGCGACTCGTGGGAACTCGACCCGCGCAAGCTGGACCAGCTCGACTACCTTTTCGCGGCCCTGAAAAAACGGGGCATCTACATCAACATCGATCTCTTCAGCGCCCGCGTTTTCAGCGACGCCGAACTCCGCTCCTTCGGCCTCCAACCCGAAGGGATGTCCGATGGCCGCCGCCGTTCGGGTTTCAAGGTGCTCGTCCCCATCAACGAAGCCGCCTTTGAATCCTGGAAAAAATTCGCCACCAATCTCCTCACGCATCGCAATCCCTACACCGGTCAAACCTGGGCCGGGGACCCCGCCCTTATCGGCATCTGTCCCGTCAACGAAGACACGCTTTCGCGGCACGTCAGCAGCAACGCCGCCCTCCGCGCGCACTACGAGGCGGCCTTCGATGCCGCGCGCCGCGCCGCCACGACCGCCGCTCCCGCCACCTCTCCCTCTGCCGCGACCACCTCTCCCTCTGCCGCGACCGCCTCTTCCGCCGCCGCGACCTCCTCTCCCGACGCCTCTCCCGCCGCCGCGACCGCCTCTCCCGCCGCCGCGCCTCGCGACGAAACGCCCGCGCAACGCGACGCGGCCTTCGCCCGGTTTGTGTTTGAAATCCAGGCCCGTTCCGACGCCCGCAAATTCGCGCACCTGCGCGCGCTCGGCGTCAAGGCGCTCCTCACCGGCGCCAACCATACCCACTCGCAAGGACTCGCGTATGTGCGCGAGCACTACGACTACGTGGATATTCATCACTACTGGGCGCACCCCACCTTTCCCGGCAAAGCCTGGAGTTTCCCCCTCGGCTTTCGTCAGGACAGCCCCATCCGCGCCCTCGCCATCCTGCCCACCCGGCTCATGCCCGTGCGCATCCTCGGAAAACCCTTCACCGTCACCGAATTCAATTTCGTGCGCCCCAACCGCCACCGCGCCGAGGGAGCCATTCTCATGCCCGCCTACGCCAGCCTTCAGGACTGGGACGCGCTCTACAATTTCCAATACGCCATGAGCCGGAAACTCGCACTGGAAGGCGGCATCGAAAATTACTTCTCCCTTGCCAGCGACCCCATCGGCCTGATCGGGGACCGCATTGGCGCCGTCCTTTTTCGCCGCGGCGACATCGCCCCCGCCACCCGCACCGTCGCCTGGGCGGTGCGCCGGGACGAGGCGCTCACCGACTTGAAGCGTGAATTTCCCCCGGAATTTTTCCCCGTCGGTTTCGTTTCCCAAATCGGAAGCCTGACCGGCGAACCTGCCGGCGTTTGGAAAAAACGCCCCGACCTGTCCGCCGTCGTCACCGGCCCGACGGCCTCCCCGCCGCTCCCGCCGCGAACCTATCTCGCGACCGGCCCCGATTCCGATGCCGTCCGCGGCGCCAGCCTCGCCGCCCGCCTGCAACACGCGGGCGTCCTCCCGCCCGGCTCGGTTCACGCCGGCGGGAAACGTTTCACCAGCGACACCGGGCAAATCGAAATTGATGCCGCCGCCGGCACCCTCAAGGTCGTCACCCCGCGCAGCGAACTTTTCCACGTGCCCCCCGGCGCGCGGCTCGATGGCAACCGCGTTTCCATCGAAAATGTCACCGCCGGGGCCGCCGTTTCCATCATTGCCCTCGACCCGGCGCCCCTCGCCGCCACACGCCGCATCCTCGTCACGCATCTCACCGACGCGCTCCCCGAGGGCATGGAATTTGAAACGCCCGAACGCACCCTTTTGCTCTCGTGGGGACGCGGCCCGCACCTCGTGCGACGCGGCGACACCACGCTCCGCCTGCGTCTTCCCGATGGCGGCTGGAAGGCGTGGTCTTTGGCCGCCTCCGGCAGGCGAATCAGGGAAATCCCGTTGCGGAAAAACGGAAGCGAATATGTTTTGACCCTTTCCACCATCACCCCCGAAGGCACTCAACTCGCCTATGAACTGGAACGATCAGTTAATGATGAATAGCTGATGTTACGCAGCCGGTTTTTTTTGGTAGGGCGGTCTCGCCGAGACCGCCGAGAGCTACGGGTGACGAACACGGCGGTCTCGGCAAGACTGTCGGAGCAAGCCGGAGGCTTGCCAGAAATTAGCCGGTGGTTGAGCGAGGCTTGGCGAGCGACACCACCGGATATATCGCAGATAAAAACCGCATCCCGGAGGGATGCCAGAGAGATTGTGTCACGATTTCTGGCATCCCTCCGGGA
>JAISGL010000201.1 GCA_031263125.1 Opitutaceae bacterium
CTGCCTCGGAAGCAATGCAAGCCGTTGCATAAAACGCGTTGCTTGAAACGGCGGCTTGCATTTGTTGCGCCGTGAGGCAGGAAAATGGGGCCATGCAGCGCTCACTCCCCAACGACCCCAGAAGATTGCCATCGACGCTTTCCATGGAAAGCGTCGCCCGCGAGGCGGGTGTTTCGGCGAGCACAGTCTCGCGCGTCTTGCGCGGCGACCCGCGCATAAGCGAGGCCACCGCGAAGCGCGTGAAGGAAGTCACCGGGCGCATGGGCTACCGTCCGAATCCGCTTGTGTCCGCGCTCATGACGCAGCTCCGCGACGGCAGTCCGCCGGCGGCGGTGTGCAATCTCGCGTGGCTCGATTTTTATGCGTCGCCCGGCGAGATGGCGCGCGACCCCGTACACATGGCTTTCGTGAAGGGCGCGATGACGCGCGCGCGTGACATGGGCTACGCCATCGATTCGATCCAGGTCGCAACCTGGCCGCGCGGGCGTCTCAAAAACCTCCTCCGCAATCGCGGCATCCAGGGCGTGCTGCTGCCGTTTTTCGAGGAGTATCAAGGCCGCGCGACGAACATCCCGCTGCCGCTTGCCGAGTTTACCATCGTGGGAGTCGGCATGCGTTTCGAGGAGCCGGGCCTGCATTACGCGAGCGACGACCAGTACGAAAGCGGACGCCTCGCCGTGCAAAAGCTCTGGTCGCTCGGCTACCGCCGCATCGGTTACGCGGGCGACGCGCGCGTCGAGCGCATCGTCAACGGACGTTTCTCCGCCGGCTACAACGCCACGCTTCGCACGGAACTCGGCGGCACCGCGCCCGAGCCGTTCCTCTCAAATGATTTCTCCAACATTCGCGCCTGGATAAAACGCACAAAAGTCGACGCCATCATCACCACCTCGCGCACGCTGCACCTGATCCTGCGCGAAAAAGGAATCCGCATGCCGGACGACATCGGTTTTGCGCATCTCAACATCGACGACGTCGAGGGTGGCAAGCCCGGCCAGATCGCCGGCGTGCAGCAGGACGGCGTGGGCGTCGGCGCCAATGCCGTGGAGTTGCTCATCAGCCTGCTTTATCACAACGAGCTTGGCATTCCCAAGCACCCGCGCGGCGTCGAAATCCGCGGCACGTGGGTCGACGGCGATTCGGTGAAACGCCGCAGGTAAGGTACCAAATCACAAGACCGTGGCCGCAAAACCGGTGGCCGCAAAATCGCGGCCATCGCCGCCCAGCCATCGCCGCCACGCCGCCGCCACGCCGCCGTCACGCCGCCGCCGCGCCAACGCCACGTCAACGCCGCGCCAACGCCGCCACGCCAACGCCGCCGCAGCCGGAAGACCGCCGCCCGCATGTGAAAACACGCCGCGTTGTAAGCCGCGTTGCAAGCCGCGTTGCGAGCCGCGTGGCAGGCCGCTTTGCAACGCGTTGCATGAATGCAGCCATTGTGCTGGCAGGCGGCTTGATTTTGCATCTCCGCCAGGCGCCTCCAAGCGTCCGCCGACACGCGTCGCCCGACTGCTTCCGCTCACTCATTTTCCCATGAAAAAAACATCCGCAGGCTCCGCAAAAACTTCCGGAAAATTTCCGAAATCCAAAAGCCCTCGCGTCCGCCAGACCTGGCGCCCCGAATGGCAGACGCCCGCGTACCCCTTCGACTACGGCCTTCAAGACGCCGGCTCGATTCGCGCCGCGCTCGCCCGCGTTCTTGCATGGCTCGACAAAAATTCGCCCGCGCACCTCGTCGATTGCAAAACAGGCAGACGCATCGCCGCCGGCTGCAAACCCAATCCCGACACCGATCTCGCGCAAGGTCTGTTCCGCCTCGTCTCCTACGAGTGGGGCGTCGTTTATTGCGGCATGATGCAGGCCGCCGGCCACACCGGCGATTCGCGTTACTCCGACTACGCGGCAAGACGCCTCCAGCTCCTTGCCGACGCCACGCCCTGCTTCAAAACTTTTCTCCGCGAGCGTGCCGCCGGGATCAACACGCCCGCGTTTATCAGCATCATTCACCCGCATAATCTCGACGACGCCGGCTCTCTTTGCGCCGCCATGATAAAAGCGCACCGCGCCGGCCTCGCCACCGGGCTGCTCCCGATCATCGAAAACTTCATTGATCACATCCTCAATAAACAATATCGCCTCGACGACGGCATTTTCGCGCGCAACCGCCCCATGAAAAATTCCGTGTGGCTCGACGATCTCTACATGAGCGTCCCCGCGCTCGCGCAAATGTACACGCTCACCGGAAACAAAAAATACGCCGGCGAGGCAATCAGGCAGCTGATGCTTTTCAGCAAACGCATGTTCAACCCCGCGACCGGATTGTTCATGCACGGCTGGCTCGAAGCCGCCGCCCCGGATCACCCGGAATTTCACTGGGGCCGCTCCAACGGCTGGGCGATGCTCGCCATGGTCGAACTCCTCGATGAACTCCCCGCCGGCCATCCCGGATGCGCCGGTGTGCTCGCGCTCCTGCAAGCCCACATACGCGGCGTCGCGAAACGCCAGGGCGGACGCGGCTTCTGGCATCAGCTGCTCGACCGCAACGACAGTTACGAGGAAACATCCGCGACCGCGATCTTCACCTACTGCATCGCCCGCGCCATCAACAAAGGCTGGGCCAACAAACTGTCCTGCGGCCCCGTCGCGCTCGCGGGCTGGAACGCCGTTGCCTCCCGCATCGACGGACAAGGCCGCGTACACGGCACCTGCGTCGGTACGGGCATGGCGATGGACCCGGTATATTATTATTATCGCCCACAAAGCGAACTCGCCGCGCACAGCTACGGCCCCGTCCTTCTCGCCGGCGCGGAGTTGCTCCCGATCATCGCGAGCGGCGCCGTTTCAAAATACGACAGCGCCTGTCACTTCGACCACATGTTTCGCGAGGATTGATAAATAAAACACGCCCGAAAACCACACCCGAAAACTATGCTCGAAAAACACGCCCGAAAACCACACCCGCTCTCCCCATGAAATTCGCACGCAACGCATCCGCATTTTTCCTCGCTGCATCCGTATGCCTCGCCGTTTGCGCTCAAAATCCGACCGCCCGCGTCGTCTATATTGGCCCCGACGGCGACGACTCCGCGTCCGGCACGCAGGAACAGCCGCGCCGCTCCATACAAAAAGCCATGGACGCCGCCCAACCCGGCGACACCGTGCGCCTCCTCCCCGGCATTTATCGCGAACGCCTCACGCTTACCAAAGGCGGCGAATATGCCGCGCCCATCACGCTCGAAGGCATGGACGGCGCCATCATCGAAGGCTCCGAAGAAGCCGCCCTCACATGGACGCCTGCGCCCGACGTCGCCCCCGGCGTCTACCGCACCCCGCTCGCATTTCTTCCGCGCTGCGCGGTCGTCGACGGAAAACAAATGGTTCTCATGGACGCCAGCCGCTTCGCAAACGCCGCCGCCATCAGCAAACTTTTCAAAAACGGCTTCGAGCGCGGCGGCTGGAAATATATAAAAGGCGCGGGCCTTTATCTCCCGGAAAAAAAAGAACTCATCGTCCGTTTCGACCGCGATGCCGACCCGTCCAAAATGCAATTCATCCTCGCGCCCGACGCCGCCGTCGTCCGCATCGACGGCGCCAACCGCATCGTCCTCCGCAATCTCGAACTCCGCCACGCCCACCACGGCGTCATGATTCTCAACAGCGTCGGCAGCGTTGTCGAAAATTGTTATATCAACCGCACCCGCGACGGCATCACGCTCACCTTCGGCGCCGACAGCTGCACCATTCGCTTCAACCGCATCACCCAGACTCCCCTCGGCGCGAACAACGGCACCACCGTCATTTCCGGGGCAAAACAAGTGCGCGATGACAAATGGTCCCAAGCCTGGGACCTCTGGAAAGCCCACAAAACCCACGGCTACTACGATTGCAAAGGCATCAACATGGACCGCTCCACCGGCGGCCACCGCATCCATGACAATCATATACACGACCACTGGGATTCCATCGCCACCCGCGGCTGGGACAAATGGGAAACCGACGCCGCCGACCGCATGGCCTTCATTCAATATAATCGCGGCGTCGACGTGCATCACAACCTCATCGAACGCGCCAACGACGAGGGTCTCGAACTCAACGACGGCGGCATCGACCAAAAATGGCATCACAATGTCATTATAAACGTCCGTTGCGGCACCCGTTTCAAACCCATCGACAAAGGTCCGCTCTACTTCTACGGCAACATTTTCAAGGACAACGGCGAGGACATCCGCTTCTACGGAGAGCGCGAACTCAACCCCTCCGTTGTATATATCTACAACAATTCCTCCAACGCCGCCCAAGCCATCATGAGTAACAAAGTGCGCGGCATCGGCACCCCCGGATTCCATGTATATAACAATCTTTTCTGGATCGAACGCTGGTGGGGCAAAACCGGCGACGGTGTCGTTGAGCCAAACTGGAAAGCCGATTATAATGTTTTCATCCGCCGTGGCGTATCCTCCTCGTGGAACGACATGCG
>JAISGL010000055.1 GCA_031263125.1 Opitutaceae bacterium
GCGAGCGCGCGCACACGCAGATCAGGCTCGCGAGGGTCGCGCGAGAGGGGCACAGGAGCGTGGCAAACATGTGGGAGCACAGGCGCATGGCGTCAGTGGGGCTGGCGCACGCCGCCGAAGAGGCGCGGCGCAGAAGCGAGGCGAATTTTTTGCTCAGCGTTTGAGAATCTTTTTTTTTACCTCGGCGAGACCCGGGGTGGTCACGGTGCGGGTCAGAAGCAGATGAGTGGAGTCGATGATGCTCCATTCGATGACTTCGCCCTTGGAAAAGTCCATGCCCTTGGCGATGGCTGCGGGAAAGTTGATGTAGTATTGAAAGTTGTTCGCGCGCTGGATGAGCTGAATTTTTGTGGGAAAACCCATGATGGGGATTGACATATAGATTTAAATCCAAGATATGCAAGAAGAAAATGCGTGTTTTTAACGCCTGTTTTCCATCAAGCTCCGCGTCTAGTCAGATGCCAAACTTCAGTGAGTCCCTTCGGGACTCTCCCACCAGAAGCGTTTGCACCCGCAAGGTTAGGGTGGCAAGGCTGGGCGGCAAGGTTAAGCGGGCAAGGGACAAAAAGCGTGCTGATGCGTTTTTCGTGTCAGCCTTGCATGAGTTTGTATTCGACCGAGTCGCGGAGTGCCTCCCAGCTGGCGTCGATGATGTTGTCGCTCACGCCGACCGTGCCCCAGATGGATTTGCCGTCGGTGGTTTCTATGAGGACGCGCGTGGGGGCGTTGGCGTGGAGTTTGCTGTCGAGTATCCGCACTTTGTAATCGGCGAGGGTCACGGCCTTGAGTTCGGGATAGACGGGTTCGAGCGCGTTGCGGAGGGCGCGGTCGAGCGCGCCTATCGGGCCGGTGCCTTCGGAGACGGTGTGGTAGATGTTGCCGTCGACTTTGAGTTTTACGGTGGCTTCGGCGGTGAGGTCGGGGCCACGGCGTTCGACGGTGACGCGGTAGCTTTCGAGTTCAAAGAAGGTTTTGCGTTTGCCGAGGTGCTTCGCGAGGAGAAGTTTCAGCGAGGCGTCGGCGGCCTCGAATTCGTAGCCGCGGAATTCGAGGGTCTTGAGTTCCTCGATGAGTTGTTTGATGGCGGGGGATTTTTCGTCGAACGCGTAGCCGAGTTCGCGCGCTTTCATGGCGATGGAGCTGCGTCCGGCCATGTCGGAAACGAGGACGCGGGTGCGGTTGCCGACGAGCGCGGGGTCGATGTGTTCGTAGCTGGATTTGACTTTTTGCGCGGCGTTGGCGTGGAGGCCGCCTTTGTGCGCGAAGGCGGAGGCGCCGACGTAGGGGGCCTTGCCGTCGGGGGTGAGGTTGGCGAGTTCGTCGAAGTAGTGCGAGAGGGTGCGCAGTTCCCTGAGGTTGGGGGCGCAGTGCGCGGTGAGGCCCATTTTCAGGAAGAGCGAGGGGAGGATGGTGACGAGGTTGGCGTTGCCGGTGCGTTCGCCGTAGCCGTTGACGGTGCCTTGCACGAGGCGCGCGCCGGCGTTGATGCCGGCGAGGGAGAGGGCGGCGGCGAGGCCGGAGTCGTTGTGCGTGTGGATGCCGATTTTGTCCGCGCCGAATTCGGCGCTGACGCAGGCGACGGTTTTCCCGAAGTCGGGGACGAGGGCGCCGCCGTTGGTGTCGCAGAGGGTGAGGTTGACGGCGCCGTTTTTGAGGGCGGCGTCGAGGGTGCGGAGGGCGTAGTCGGGGTTGACCTTGTAGCCGTCGAAAAAGTGCTCGGCGTCGTAGATGACTTCGCGGCCTTGCGCGGTGAGCCACGCGACGGAGTCGGCGATCATGGCAAGGTTTTCGTCGAGCGTGGTGTTGAGGATTTCGGTGACGTGGAGCGTCCACGTTTTGCCGACGATGGTCGTGACGGGCATGCCGCTGTCGAGGAGGGTGCGGAGTTGCGGGTCTTCGGGGGCCTTGATGCCGGCGCGGCGCGTGGAGCCGAAGGCGGCGAGGCGGGCGTGCCGGAGCCGGAGTTTTTGCGCTTCCTGGAAAAAGGTGATGTCGCGGGGGTTGGAACCGGGGAATCCGCCTTCGATGTAGTCCACGCCGAATTGGTCGAGCCGTTGCGCGATGAGGAGTTTGTCGGTCACGGAGAAGCTGATGCCTTCGCCCTGCGTGCCGTCGCGAAGGGTGGTGTCGTAGATGAGGACGCGGGTGGGGGCGGGTGTGGGGGCGGTGGCGACGGTGGTGGTGGTGGCTGTGGCTGTGGTGACGGTTTTCATGTGAATGCGGAAGAGAAGGATTTGATTTTCGATTTTGGATTCTCGATTTTGGATTTTGGATTGCGCGCTACCGTGCGAAACTGAAATCAGAGCAGAGCGGCAGCTCCCAATCCAAAATCCAGAATCCAAAATCCAAAATTCGCAGGTCGTTGGTTGAAGCGTTGAAGTGTTGAAAAAATAACAAAAAGCCCGCGGCTTGGTTCCGCGGGCTTTGGAAAATGGATGCGTAAAACGACTGGCTCGCGGCTTAGACTTTTTCGACGAGACCGGCCTTGATCGCCTTTACGGAGACGAGAACGCGCTTGGTGCCGCCGTTGTCGGTCTTAATTCGGATGCGTTGCAGATTCGGGCGGAATTTGCGGGGAGTGATGGTCGTCACGTGCGTGCCGATGCCTCCGCTCTTTTTCGACTGACCCTTGCGGTTGATGCGGCTGCCTTTGACGGGGCGTTTGCCTGTTATTGCACAAATTCTTGCCATGATTCGATGTGATTAAAAGGGGGCGAAGTAAAAGGGCCGGCGCGCCCCTTGCAAGGGAAATTTTGTGAATTCGGAGCGAAGGGGCGAAGGGCAGAGCAGGCGGGAGCGGCAGGTTGAGGTTGTGCCACGTCCTGCCGCTCCCGCCTGCCCTGCCGGATTGCACGGATTTTCGCGGATAAAGCAACGCGCTCCAAAAAGCACGGCCCCAAAAAGCACACATCCTGAACCGAGGATGCATCAAACAGTGTCATACGCGCAGTGTCATGCGCGCTCAGCCCGCACCGCGCATCGCCCGCACCGCGCATCGCCGCGCACATCGCTGTTTTTTCTTTCTTAAATTGCAAAACTCTCTTCTTAATTTCCGCCCATGAAAGTCACACTTGGCCTTCTCCAACACGCCTGCACGGCCAATCCCGCGGCAAACCTGAAAAAAACGCTCGCCCTCGCCAGCCAGGCCGCGCGCAAAGGCGCCAGAATCATCTGCACGCAGGAACTCTTCCGCTCGCAATATTTCTGCCAGGGCGAGAACCACGACTATTTCAAACTCGCCGAACCCATCGACGGCCCCACGACAAAAGCCTTCCGGGAAATCGCGAAAAAACACGCCGTCGTGATCGTCGCCTCACTCTTCGAAAAACGCGCCTCCGGCCTCTATCACAACACCGCCGTCATCATCGACGCCGACGGCTCGCTCCTCGGCATCTACCGCAAGATGCACATACCGGACGACCCGCTCTTCTACGAAAAATTCTACTTCGCGCCCGGCGATACCGGCTTCCGCGCCTGGGAAACCCGCCACGGCAAAATCGGCGTCCTCGTTTGCTGGGACCAATGGTATCCCGAGGCCGCGCGCCTCACCGCCATGCAAGGCGCCGAAATCCTCCTCTACCCCACCGCCATCGGCTGGCATCCGTCCGAAAAAGCCGAATACGGCGTCAACCAGCACGGCGCATGGGAAACCATCCAACGCTCGCACGCCGTCGCCAACGGCTGTTACGTCGCCGCTGTCAACCGCATCGGCCACGAAGTCCTCGACGGCGTTGGCGGGGACGGCATCGAGTTTTGGGGCCAGAGCTTCGTCGCCGGCACGAGCGGCCAAATCCTCGCCAAGGCGGGCGTTGCCAAGGAAGAAATCCTCCTCGTCCCCGTGGACCTCGCAAAAGTCGACGTCACCCGCACCCACTGGCCCTTCCTCCGCGACCGCCGCATCGACGCCTACGAAAACCTCACGCGGCGATTTATTGATTGAGCCAAGTGCGAACCAATGAAACACGCTTGGTTATTTTTCGTTATCCTTCTGATGGCATCGTGCAATCGCATTGAGCATCCTCAGCTCATATCTCCGTCGGGGAATTACCAATCAACAGTTGAAGTTGCAGGCAAAGAAGCAGGAACAAAACGTAATTGTGTGCGCATAATAATCAACGATCTGAAAACAAATCATCAGATGAGATTCCAGACGGATGCTGCAAATACACAGAAATGGGCCATTGGATGGTCACCGGAAGATGTCTTGGTATTATACTCATCTGACATTGGCATATATGCTTACGAAGTGTACAGTAATGCGATTGTTGAGAGAGCGAAATCCACTGCTACTGAGATTGAAACAGGTCGATTGGCATATGAAAAAAACCATGGTTATAAACCCAGACTCTAATAAACAAACTATCATAGTTTAATTTACCAAACCCGACATCGCATTGTCCATCATGCCTCTTCGCACTAAATTTTCTTCCAATTCCCCCGCCGCCCTCGGCTTCCGCATGCCTGCCGAGTGGGAGCCGCAGGCCGCCATCTGGCTCTCCTGGCCGCACAAACGCGCCTCGTGGCCCGGACAATTCCGACCCATCCCGTACGTCTTCGCGCAAATCGTCGCGCACATCAGCTACCGCGAAAACGTCCGCATCAACTGCGCCGCGATACTCCAGCCCCGCGCCAAAAAACTCTGCGACCGCGCCGGCGCCGACATGTCGCGCGTCTTCTTCCACGACCACCCCACCAACGACGCATGGTGCCGCGACCACGGCCCCATCTTCGTGAAAAACCGGAAGACCGGCGAGGTCGCCGTCACCGACTGGGTTCACAACTCCTGGGGCGGCAAATACCCGCCCTACGATCTCGACAACACCATCCCGCCCCTCGTCGCCCGCGCACTCCGCCTCCGCCGCTTCGAAAACGACATGGTGCTCGAAGGCGGCTCCATCGACGTCAACGGCGCCGGCCTGCTCCTCACCAGCGAGCAATGCCTCCTCAATAAAAACCGCAACCCGCGCCTCACGCGCGGGCAAATCGAACAAAACCTCCGCGACTGCCTCGGCGTGAAAACAATCCTCTGGGTCGGCGACGGCATCGTCGGCGACGACACCGACGGCCACATCGACGACATCACCCGCTTCTACAAAAAAGACGGCTTCATCACCGCCACCGAGCCGGACAAACGCGATCCCAACCACGCCATCCTCGAAGAAAACACCGCGCGCCTCCGCGCCATGCGCACGCCCGCCGGCAAACCGTTCGACATCGTCGGACTCCCCATGCCAAAACCCTTCGCGTTCCAAGGCCGGCGCGTCCCCGCCAGCTACGCGAATTTTCTCATCATAAACGACGCCGTGCTCGTCCCCACCTTCCGCCAGCCCCGGCGCGACGGCGAAGCCTGCGAAATCATCGCAAGCTGTTTCCCGAATCGCGAAATCGTCCCCGTCGATTGTTACGAACTCATCTGGGGCCTCGGCACGCTTCATTGCATCTCGCAACAGCAACCCGCATAAACATTGGAACACAGACTCCTGTTTCAGCACTCATCCATTTCCACGCACATGAACAAACTCCTCTCCGCGGTTCCCGCGCTCCTCGCATTGGCAGCCCTGGCAGCCGTCGCCGGCTGCAAATCCAACATCACGAATCTCCGCGAACAAGTCCGCCCCACCTACCACGACATCATTGTCGAGACCGGTGAAAACACCGCCTACACCGCGGCGCTCTCCGCGCTCACCCGGATGGGTTACACCATTACCAGCAGCGGCGCCGCGCAAAAAAGAATCGAAGCCATCAGCGCGATCAGCGCCGCCGGCGTGAACCGCCCCGCGCGCCAGCTCACCGCCAGCGTGCGCATCGGCGTCGCACCCGACAATTGCTCCAACATCCAGATTCTCTTCACCGAGATCAGCGAGGAAATGGGCAGCCGCCGCGAAGGCATGGGCACCCGGCAACCACTCGCCGACAGCCCCCTCTACAACGTCTTCGCCAAATACGTTAACGAAACACTGCCGGACAAAAAATAAAGATACGCTTGCTCCGGAGGCTTGTGCTGGAGGCTTGCGCTGGAAACTTGCCCCGGAGGGCAGATCTCTGCGACGCCGCAGTCAGAAAGTGATGGGCTGCGTGAAGGAAAAGTCCCGAAGGGACTGAATACAAATAACCGACAGGATATCGCAGGATTTTGCAGGGCCTGACCTTGTGTCAGGCCGCGTCCGCGTGGGAAGCCACACAGGTAATTTGCGGCCTGACACAAGTATCCGTTTAGCGTGCAGAGAAGGAGCAGCGGGAGGCGACGAGATCGATGAAGCTTTGTCCGGTCTGCCGGGCACTGGCCGCCAGCGAGGCAAGCACCTGCCAGGCTTGCGCTCCTTTCCATGTGCGTTGTCCACACGATATCTTCCTCGCTATCACCGCAGGCCTCAACTGTCTTTCGGCCAGGTTGTTTGTCGCCTCCACCCCGGGCTTTTCCAAAAATACAAACAGGTGGTCGATTTGCCGCTGCAACCTCATGCGCACCGCCTCTTCCCGCGGCCTGTCTGTTCTCTGCGTGCCCAGCAGTGCTTGCGCCGCTATCTTCAGGATACGCAACGCTTCCTCTCGTTGCGGCGGCGCCCTCTTTTCCCAGCCGCTTCTCAGCTCCATCGCCGTGTGCAACAGCTGCCGGCACCGGTCCAGATAACTTCCCGCTTCGTCGCGCCCTCCCTGTTCGCCCGCCTGCCTAATCGCCTTGAGGTGATGCGCGTAGCATTTGTGCTGATGCTCCGTCGCATTATCATACACGCTCAGACAGTCGCTCACCAGCACCCCTTTCCACTCCGGCGCAATCACTTCATAAAAGGTGTCGCGGTTCCTGCTTTCCACCACCCGGTAATATGTCCCCTGCCGGTTGCAGAACACCCACAGCGACGCCTTCGGCGTTCCCACCCACCAGCCCGTCTCGTCGGTGTGCACGCTCTGGCTTGCCAGCAACCGCTCTTTCAACGCCTCGTAATCGCCTTCGAGTTTTCCGGCCACGCGCTGATACGCTTGCGCCAGCCCCCCGGGACTTATCGTTATGCCGCTGAGTTCTTTCAACGCCTCGCTTGTCTTGGAAAACGACAGTCCCATCTGATGCTTGAGCATGCACGCCACCCCCAGCGCCCTCGCCCCCAGGTGCGTGCCCGCCGCCCCGCCCGCCGCCGAGACTTGTCTCGGATGCGTGCTTCGCACCACCTGCCCGCACTGCGGGCAGTAGCCCTGCCAGGTGCGCAAATGCGTCACGTGTTTTCTGGCCGGGATGATCTCCTCGATATAGTGGTCGCGCGGCTGCGCGTCTTGCAGCAGGCTCGCGCAACACGGGCAGTGCGCGGCCAGCCTCACCTCAATGTGTTCATCAACCTGTTCGGGCTTTTGTTTCCAATCAGCCTTGTGCCCGGGCTTGCGTCCGGGTTTTCCATGCGGCGCATCCGTGCCCTTGCGCTTGCGTCGAAAAGCAGCGGCGGGCGGGTGGTTTTGATGCTCAAGTTCGTGCATCCGCTCTGTGAGCCGTTTGACTTCCCGCGCCAACAAACCGATGCGCTGGTGCTGCTCGATAATGATCGCAATGAGCACATCCGGCTGCCCTCGCAGCCGCTCAAGTTGTCTGCTTAAGAGGTGCTCTTCCACGCGCTTACTACAAAACAACCATCGCAAAAGCACCAGTCTTTTTTGCAAAAATATTTTTCGT
>JAISGL010000095.1 GCA_031263125.1 Opitutaceae bacterium
CCGGAGGCAGCGCGGGAAGCGCGGGCCGCAAGCCGCCGCGAAAACGCGGCTCCAAGTCGAACTCGGTGAGCTTGCCGCCGCGCCGGAGCACGACGGCGTTTTCGCAGAAATTGCGCAGCTCGCGGATGTTTCCCGGCCACGGATACGTTTGCAAATAACGCATCGCGCCCGGCTCCACCGTGAGCGGCGGCGTTTTGTTTTCGCGGCTGAAGCGCCCGATGTAGTGCGCGAGCAGGCGCGGGATGTCGTCCGCGCGGGTGCGCAGCGGCGGCATCGTGATGCGCACCACGTCCAGCCGGAAAAACAAATCCTCGCGGAATTTTTTTTCGATCACGAGCTGCTCGAGCGAACGGTTTGTCGCCGCGACGAGGCGCACGTCGAGCGCGATCGGTTTCGTGCCGCCCACGCGCTCGATGGTTTTTGTTTCGAGAAACCGCAGCAGCTTGACCTGCGTGCTCTGCGAGATCTCGCCGATTTCGTCCAAAAAAAGCGTCCCGCCGTCCGCCGCCTCGAAGCGGCCCACGCGCCGCTCCGTCGCGCCGGTGAACGCGCCGCGCTCGTGGCCGAAGATTTCGCTCTCCAGCAGATTTTCCGACAACGCCGCGCAATGCACCGCGACGAACGGTCCGCGCGCGCGCCCGCTCGCCTGGTGGACGGCCTGCGCCACGAGTTCCTTGCCCGTGCCGGATTCGCCCTCGATCAGAATCGTGGCCTTCGACGGCGCGACCAGCCGCACGCGGCCCAGCACGTCGCGCAGCGCCTGCGAATTTCCGATGATGCCCTCGAAGTTGAAAGTGTCGTCAAGCCGCTCGTGCAACTGGCGCACCTCGACCTCGAGTGTTTTTGTTTTGAGCGCGCGCTGGATGAGCATTTCGAGCCGCTCGATGTTGACCGGTTTCGTAAGGAAATCCACCGCCCCGCGTTTCATCGCCTCGACGGCGGTTTCGATGCTGCCGTAGGCGGTCATCATGATCACCGCCGGTTTGTTTGGGAGCGCCAGCGCGCGGTCGATTACGCGCAGGCCGTTTTTGCCGCCCGGCATGCGCAGGTCGGTGATGACGACGTCGAACTCCTGCGCGTCCATCAGATTGAACGCCTCGTCGGCGCCGCCCGCGATGGACACATCGTAGTTGTCCTCCAACGCCTGTTGGAGACCCTCGCGAGTATTTTTCTCGTCGTCGACGATGAGCACACTGGGAACCATCCCCGCCATTCACGCGAGGCGACGGCAGGCGGTCAAGAAAACGCTTTCGGGAAAGCGGGGGTGGGGTGGGGGGCTTTTGGGGCGATGGAGGGGCGAGGCCGATCAGTCAGATCAGACCGATCAGTCAGATCGGACAGATCAGCCAGATCCGTCATATCCGGGGCCGTTGGCCCGCCAACCGGCTTCCGGGCGCCATTTCCAAACTCGACAACCCGCTCGCGTGTTTCATATCGTCGTTTCCCTCACTCTCTTCCATTCTCCATGAAAATCTATCTCGACGGAAAATTTGTTGATAAAGCAGACGCCAAAATCTCGGTCTTCGACCACGGCCTCCTCTACGGGGACGGCATCTTCGAAGGCATCCGCCTTTACTCGGGCAATGTTTTCCGTCTCGAAGAACACCTCGAACGCCTCGAATATTCCGCCAAGGCCATCCTCCTCAAAATGCCCTGGAGCCGCAGGGAAATCTCCGACGCCACCTGCGAAACCTGCCGCCAGAACAACCTCACCGACGGCTACATCCGCCTCGTCATCACGCGCGGCATCGGCGACCTCGGCCTCGCCCCCTGGCTTTGCCCCGCACCCTCCCTCTTCATCATCGCCGACAAAATCACCCTGTATCCGCCGGAGTATTACACCAAGGGACTCGATATCGTCACCGTCCCCACGCGGCGCGTGAACTCCGCCGCGTTCAGCCCCGCGATCAAATCGCTCAACTACCTCAACAACATCCTCGCCAAGATGGAGGCCCGGCAGGCCGGCGTGCAGGAGGCAATCATGCTCAACGACCAAGGCTACGTCGCCGAGTGTACGGGCGACAACATCTTCATCGTCCACAAAGGCGCCCTCATCACCCCCGCCGCGTCGCAAGGCGCGCTCAAAGGCATCACGCGCGACGCGATCTTCGACGTCGCCAAGTCGATTGGCGTTCCCATCCGCGAGGACAACCTCACGCGCTACGACATCTGGAACGCCGACGAAGCCTTCCTCACCGGCACGGCCGCCGAGACGGTTCCCGTCGTGAAACTCGACGGACGCGAAATCGGCGCCGGCAAACCCGGCCCCATCTTCGCAAGGGTTCTGGCCGATTTCCGCCGCCGCGTCGTCAGCGAGGGCACCAAAATCTGAGGGGGGGCGTGAGAGTGTGTAATTGCTTCTGATGGGAGAGCCGCGAAGGGACTCTCCCACCAGAAGCAATTACACCGTGCGCACCCGGCGCGCCCGTGAACACCCTGCGAATAACTTTTCTCCCCTTTTGTGATTTGCCGCATTGCGTTTCACCAAACCTCGGTTTGGCTCGACCACTTGCGATTTTCACATGGCTGACGACTTTGCAACCTCCGCCAATCCACCCGCCGCCTCCAACGGCGCGGGCACGCCGTATCGCGGACGGGATGCGCGGGGCGCCGGCGGCAATTCCGCCCCGCTCAACGCCCTCGGCGCCATGCGCGTCCAGCCGCACAGCCTCGAAGTCGAGGAATACCTCCTCTCCTGCTGCCTCATCGACGGCAACGACACCGTCGCCCGCTGCCTCGAAGGCAAAATCACCGCGCGCTCCTTTTACGCGCCCGCCAACCAGGTCATTTTCGACAGGCTCGTGGACATGTACAATCGCGGCGTCGCCATCGAGTCCGGCGTGCTCGCCGAGGAACTCAAAAGCAACCGCCAGTTCGACGAAATCGGCGGCTACGCCTACCTCACGCAAATCAGCGGACGCATCCCCACTGTCGCGCAAGCCTCCTACTTCATTGAAAAAGTCCGCGAACTCTACCTCCTCCGCGAACTCATCAAAGTCGCCTCCAACACCATCGAAGCCTGCTTCACGCACGCCGGCCCGCTGGAGACGTTCATCGACACCGTCGAGAAAGACATCTTCGCCGTCACGCAGGACCGCATCAGCGACGCCGCCCGCCAGATGGACGGCCCCACCCGCGAGGCCATGGTGCTCATCACCCAGATGGCCGAGCGCAAAGGCGGCCTCACCGGCCTCTCCTCCGGCCTCTCCGACGTCGACAAATTCACCTACGGCTTCCAGCAGCAGGAAATGATCATCCTCGCCGCGCGCCCCTCGATGGGCAAAACCTCCCTCGCGCTCAATTTTGCCGAGGCCGCCGCACTCCCTCACGGAGGGAAAAAAGGCGCCGGCGTCCTCATCTTCTCGCTCGAAATGGGATCCTCGCAACTTGCCCTCCGCCTCCTTTGCTCCCGCGCCCGCGTCGACACCAAAAAACTCCGCGACGGCCTCTACCGCCCCGGTGGCGAGGAATTTTCCGCCCTCCAGCAAACCGCCGAGGAACTCAGCAAAGCCCCCCTTTACATCGACGATTCCAGCCAGCTCACCATCATGGAACTGCGCGCCAAGGCCCGCCGCCTCGCCGTGCGCCTCGCCGCCACCGGCACGCCGCTCGGCTTCATCATGGTGGATTATTTGCAACTCCTCAGCCCGACCGACCCCCGCGTCTCCCGCGAACAACAAGTCGCCGAGGCCTCGCGCGGCCTTAAGTCACTTGCGAAGGAACTAAAAGTCCCCGTTCTTGTATTAAGTCAACTTAACCGTGCCGCAGAAAAAGAAGAACGCGTCCCCCGACTTTCCGATCTCCGCGAATCCGGCTCCATCGAGCAGGACGCGGACGTCGTCCTCATGCTCTCCCGTCCCAAGGACGCGGACAAAAACTACCAGGTCGCCGCTCCCGAGGCGGACTTAATAGTTGCCAAGCAACGAAACGGCCCGGTAGGAGAAATCAAACTACGCTTTGTCAGCAACATTACACGCTTTGAAAACTATACCAAGTAGCCGCCCGACCGCCGGGCCGATCACGCGCCTCGCCCTCGCCCTCGCACTCCTCGCCGTCCCCGTGACCGGCGTGCGTGCGCAGCAAATCTCCGCGCCCGGCCTCGCCCCCACCGTCCAGCAACCCTACCGCGTGGGCACGGTCACCGTCCGCTTCGTCGGCACCGCCAACATCAACGAGCAAATCGTCCGCGCCAACATGCAGGTGCGCCCAAGCGTCGAACTCGACGAATCGATGATCGACCACGACATCCGCTCGCTCTACCGCACCGGCCTCTTCGAGTTCATCGAAGTCAAACGCGAAGTCCTCCCCACCCGCGTCATCAACATCGTCGTCGAAGTCACCCCCAAATTCCGCGTCCAGGACATCCGCTTCGAAGGCAACCAGAACATCAAAAGCCACACCCTCGAAAAAGAAACCAAAAGCCGCCAGAACCAGGCCCTCGACGAACGCCAGGTCAAGGAAGACTCCGACAAAATCCGCGAGTATTACCAGAAAAAAGGCTACAACCGCGTTTACGTTAACTACGAAATCGACCGCGACCGCGCCACCGGCTACGGCACCATCATCTTCAAAATCCGCGAAGGCGCCCGCGTCAAAATCAAGGACATCCAGTTCACCGGCAACCGCTCCATCAAAGCCGGCGTCCTCCGCCACCAACTCACCACCAAACGCTGGTGGATGTGGTCCTGGCTCACCGGCTCCGGACGCTTCAAGGACGAGGAATTCGAGGACGACCTCGACAAACTCCGCGACTACTACCGCGAACAAGGCTTCCTCGACGTCGAAATCCCCGCCGACAAAGTCGCCTACGCCTACCCCGACGAAAAGAAACTCGTCGTCACCATCGACATCAACGAAGGCCGCCAGTACCGCATCGGCGACATCACCTTCACCGACAACAAACTCTACCCCACGCAACTCTTCCATCTCCTCATCCAGCAACGCCCCGGCATGGTCTTCACCCCCTCCAAACTCGACAAGGACGTCGAGACCATCCAGGACTTCTACGGCAAGGACGGCTACCTCGAAACCGCCGTCCGCATGATCCGCAAACCCAACATCGCCACCGGCAACATCGACATCGAATACCAGATCAACGAAAGCGAACAATACTTCGTCGAATCCGTCAAAATCGAAGGCAACACCAAGACCAAAAGCATCGTCATCATCCGCGAACTCAACCTCGGCCCCGGCGAAGTCTTCGACATGCTGCGCATGAAGTTTTCCAAGAACCGCCTCGACAACACCCGCTTCTTCGAGGACACCAACCTCACCCCCGAGACGACCAACATCCCCGGACGCCGCAACCTCAAGATCACCGTCCACGAAGGCCGCACCGGCAACCTCCAGTTCGGCGCCGGCTTCAGCTCCCTCGAAAAAGCCGTCGTCTTCGCCGAGCTGAGCCAGTCCAACTTCGACCTCTTCAACCGCAAATCCTTCTGGCAGGGCGCGGGCCAGAAGTTCCGCATCCGCCTCCAACTCGGCTCCCGCTCCTCCGAAGCCACGATCAATTTCGAGGAACCCTGGTTCCTCCAGAAAGAACTCGCCCTCGGCTTCCAAATCTACCGCACCACCTCGAACTACGACAACTCCTTCTACGACGACCAGCGCCTCGGCGGCCAGGTCTACCTCCGCAAACGCCTCTTCGAACTCTTCGAAGGCATGCTCACCTACACCTACGAAGAAGCGGAGTACAAGGACATCCAGTCCGGCTACGAACAATACTTCTACAAAGTCGACAAAAACGGAAACATCTACCTCGGCACCAACGACCGCATCTCGCGCCTCGGCTTCCAACTCCTCCGCGACACCCGCGACAAAATCATCAACACCACCGACGGCGGCCGCATCGAACTCAACCTCAACGTCGCCGGCGGCCCCTTCGGCGGCACGATGGACTACTACTCGCTCGAATTTCGCGGCTCGCAATTCTTCCCCATCTTCCGCACGCAAGACCAGGTCATCTCCGTCATCGCCCGCGCCGGCGTCGTTGACGGCTACGGCGACACCCCCTACGTCCAGTACGCCCAACGCTTCTTCCTCGGCGGCCCCTACTCGCTCCGCGGTTTCGAAAACCGCGACGTCGGCCCCAAGGACTCCTACGGCTCCATCATGGGCGGAAACACCTACGGCATGCTGAGTATCGAGTACTCCCTGGACATCGTAAGCCCCGTCCGCTTCGCCTTCTTCTACGACGCAGGCTTCGTCAACGACCGCTCCTACGATTTTAATCCGGTCAACTACAACGACAACTTCGGCTTCGGCCTCCGCCTCTTCGTAGCCGGCGCGCCCCTCAGCCTCGACTTCGGCATCCCCCTCACGGGCGACAAATTTAACAGAAAAGGCAACCAGTTCAATTTCTCCTTCGGAACCCGCTTCTGACAAACGAGTTAAAACGATTGCAAGAGTTGAAATATTTTTGCAATTTTAATCATTAAATAATTATTTTAGTATTTCCGTCCCCGGAAATTTAGCTCTCATTAGGACTCGAATTATCTTCCACCTACAAATGAAAATATCCATCAAAGCCATCATCTCGGTTATCGCCTTTGGCGCGACCGCACTATTTGTCCAAGCCCAGCCCGCGCTCAAAATCGCCACGGTTGACCTCGGCAAAGCCCTCGCCGGCTACTACAAGACCCAGGACGAGCAAGCCAAGCTCCAAGCCTACGAACAAAGCGCCAACAAAGACGCCGAAAAACTCCTCAACGAAGGCAAGGCCATGGCTGCCCAGTTCCAGTCCCAAGTTGAATCGCTGAAGAACCCCGTTCTCAACGAAGTCGCCAAGAAGACCGCCGAAGCCGACGCCCAGCGCCTCTATCAGGAAATCCAAAAAAAGGAGCAGGAACTCAATGAATTCCGCCAGCAAGCCGTCCGTTTCATCCAGCAAGGCGTCGCCTCGACCCGCCAGCAGCTCATCATTGAAATCAGCAACATCGCGACCGACATCGCCAAGAAAAAAGGCGTGACGATGCTCGTTGAGCGCAACGCCTTCGTCTATGCCGACGCCGCCTACGACATCACCGACGAACTCGTCGTCGAGCTGAACAAGAACCAGCCCGCCACCACCGGCACCGGCGCCCCCGACGCCTCCGTCCCCAGCGTCGGCCTCCCCAAGTAATCGCGGCGCAATCACAATCAATCCATTCTCGAAAACCCGCCCGTTGCAACAGGCGGGTTTTTTGCGCTACGGCGAAGCCGTTGCCTATTGCAGCCCGAGGTTGCGACAACGTCGCTACCTCGGGTTATCAAATGAAAAACAGACCACAACCCCAACGGGGTTGCCTGATAACTGATGTTACGCGGACGGCAGGATTTTGTAGGGCCTGACCTTGTGTCAGGCCGTGCATGCGTAGGAGGCCGCACAGTAATTCGCGGCCTGACACAAGGTCAGGCCCTACGTGCCGCGTAACATCAGCTAATAACATTGCCATAAATCACCCGCGCTTCGGCGGTTGGTTCAATCCCAGGCAACCTCTTCGAGGTTATGGCAATCTTTCCCCCTTTTCCCAAGGTGGCGACCGCGTCGCAACCCTGTCTGCATTGGAAAACGGCTTCGCCGTTTTTGCGTCCTTCGGCATTCTCCCTTCGGCATTCCCCTTTCGGCGCTGCTCCCTTCGCTTCCGCTCCGGGTCGGTCACTTGATTGCTACCTTCCGCAATTACACCCTGATGTTACGCAGCCCGTAGGGCCTGACCTTGTGTCAGGCCGCGAATTACCAATGTGGCATCCTTCGCGAGCACGGCCTGACACAAGGTCAGGCCCTACGAAATCCGCCGGTTGCGTAACATCAGTTACACCTTTGGAAAAGAGCCTCGAAGCGGTTCATCAAAAATAACCGTGGGTTGCGTCGCGTTGTTCCTCAACCACGGTTATTCAGTGCGCCAGTCAAAACCGACAGGATTCAAAATGGCGGATTTTCCCGCTGTTTTTGTTTCACAAGTTCGAGCAGGTCCCCGAAGGCGGCGTGGTTTTTGAGGCATTGCAGGTCGGGGTCCCTGACCATCCACGCGGCGTCGCCGTAGCCGAGGGAGATGGCGAGCGCGAGCGTCTTGAGCGCCTCGTCGAATTCGTGCATGAGCGCGAGGCTGCAAGCGAGATTGTAGTGCGCGGTCGCATCGCCGGGACGCATGCGCACGAGTTTGCGATCCATTTTGAGGCCGTCGGCAATGCGGCCGGTCTTGGTGTACAGGCCGCCGAGGATTTCGATCACCGAGTCGTAGTGCGGTTCGCGGCGCAGCACCGACTCGAAAAAGGAAATTTCAAAAGCGAGGTCTTCATCCTTTTTGCGTGACATGGTGGTGCGGATGGCAGGCGGCGCATCGACTGGCGCAAACGGCGGACGCGGGTGGCGCGGTCAGTGTTTGACGGGGCGATTTTTGCAGACGCCGGTTTTGCGGAACGAATCGCATTGCGCGTTCACTTGCAGGCGCTGCGAGCACGGCGTGAGGTTGAGTTTCGATGAAACGGTTGTGCCATACCATTCCATGAAGGGCGCGTTGATTTCGAAAATGCGGTCGCAATCGACGCAGATCACCTGCGCGACCTGGGTGTTGCCGACGTTGGGCAGGTAATATTTCAGGCTCTTGCCGATGTCGACTTCACGGACGAGCGCGCTCTCGATCATGATCGGGAGCGTGCGGTAAACGGTGGCGCGCGAGACGGAGTCGTCGAGTTCGCGGGCATAGTCGAGCAGTTCCTCGGCGGTGAAGTGTTCGGTGCGTGCAAAAGCGGCCTCGAAAATGGCGAGACGCTGATTGGTCACTCGATGACCTTTTTTCGAGAGGTAGGATTTGAATTTGTCGCGTGCGGCGTCGTTGCTCACGGAGGAAATGTCAAAGTAAAGGAGGCCGGTGTCAAGGCGTTGCGATTGAGGGGACGCTTGAGGGGGGCGCGGATAGGGCGCAGCTCAAAACCGGACGGGCGTGAGGGGGGATGGCGGCGCTGCGCACCGTCCACAGGCCGGATGTCCGCGTTACTCCGAAATGGCGGCGTGGGGCGCGTTTGCGCGTGCTTGCGGTGCGCGGGGGGATTTGGTTGGGTGCGTGGCAATCATGGCGTTTGACGAACAGACTGATCTTTTTGGCGGGCGTTTCGCCCCGGCGGGAAAGGGGCGCGGCGGACGCGCGGCGACGGGCACGGAACCGGGAAGACCTTCGGCGGCGCGTCCGCTCGCGGCACGCATGCGGCCGAGGACGCCGGACGAGATCGTGGGGCAGGAGCATTTGACGCAGAAGGGGGCGCTGCTGCCGCGGCTGATCGCGAGCAACCGGTTCGGGAGCTTGATTTTCTACGGGCCGCCGGGTTGCGGCAAGACGAGTTTCGCCGAGGTGATTGCGCATGAGACGAAGAGCAAATTCGTGCGCATCAACGCGGTGATGTCCAACGTGGCGGAGTTGCGCGAGATTCTCGCGGAGGCGCGGCGCGCGCCGGATTCGCCGACTTTGCTGTTCATCGACGAGCTGCACCGCTTCAACAAATCGCAGCAGGATTTGCTGCTGCCGGACGTGGAGGAGGGATACGTCCGGTTGATCGGCGCGACGACGCACAATCCGGGTTTTTATGTGAATCCGCCGTTGTTGAGCCGGAGCCATTTGTTCCGGCTGGAGCCGCTTTCGACGGCGGCGGTGGCGGACGTGCTCAGGCGCGCGCTGACGGACACGGAGCGCGGGCTTGGCGCGCACGGCGTGTCGGCGGACGACGCGGTGCTGGAGGACCTGGCGGTGTTGTGCGACGGGGATTTGCGGCGCGCGCTCAATTCGCTGGAGGTGATCGTGCTGAGTTTGCCGACGCCGACGCCAGCGATGCCGATGGCGGCGGTGGCGGCGTCGGAGGAGGCGGCAGTGGCGGCGGCGGTGGGTGAAAATGCGAAAAACGTGCCGGTGCGCGCGATCACGACGGCGGATTTGGAGGCGTTCGCGAAGGAGCGGCGCGTGCGTTACGACGCGGACGAGGACGAGCACTACGACACGATTTCGGTTTTCATAAAGAGCTGTCGCGGGAGCGATCCGGACGCGGCGTTGTACTGGCTGGCGAAAATGCTGGCGGGCGGCGAGGACCCGCGATTCATCGCGCGGCGGCTGGTCATCCTTGCGTCGGAGGACGTGGGGCTGGCTGACCCGCTGGCGTTGCCGCTGGCGGTGGCGGCGCATCATGCGTGTGATTTTGTCGGCTTGCCGGAGTGCGAGTACGCGCTGGCGCACGCGACGGTTTACATAGCGTGCGCGTGCAAGAGCAATTCGGTCACGCTGGGCCTGCACGCGGCGAAGGCGGCGGTCGCGGGCGGCGTGGTGCAGCGCGTGCCGGAGTCGTGCCGTTCGGGCAGCGGGCAGGCGAACAAGCGCATGGGGCAGGGCAAGGAGTACATGTACGCGCACGAGTATCCGGAGAATATTTCGGGGCAGGCGTATTTGGAAAAACCGCTGTCGTTGTTCACGCCGAAGACGGCAGGCTCGGAAGCGCGCATCGCGGAGCGGCTGGCGCGCTGGAGCAGTATGCGCGCCGCGGCGCGGGCGGAGTTGCGGGCAAAGCGCCCGAGGTCGGTATGAAATCGACTCGATTTAAATCGACTTAAATCGATTTAAGCCGACTTAAGTCGATTCACGCCAGCGCGGGCGCACGCAAGCGCACACAAGCGCACGTAAGCACATGCAAGCACACACGAGCGCACGCAGGCGTACACAAAAAAGCAGGCCCCGAAATCGCGGCGATTTGCGAGGAGCCTGCGGAAAATCTGAAAATGCGAGCGCGAGTGCGGACGCGAGCGCGAGTGCGAGTGCGAGTGCAGCACGGGCGCGGCGCAGTCACGAGGCCACCGCGAGCGCGAGCGCGGGCGGACGCAAACACCGTTGCGAACGCAAGCGCGCGCCTTTGGCGCGGCGGCTTATTTGGCCTGCGCGTATTTGGCGACGTGCGACTTGGCGCGGGCGGCGGCGTTCTTGTGGACAACGCCGGACTTGGTGGCCTTGTCCATCGCGGAGGCGTAGGCGCTGGCGGCCGACTTGGCCGCGACGGCATCACCGGACTTGGCCGCGGCTTCGACTTTCTTGTGGAGGGTCTTCAGACGGGTCTTGACGACTTTGTTGCGCGCGGTGAAACGGGCGGTTTTGCGGGCTGCCTTGATGGCGGATTTGGTGTTGGCCATGACTTGTGGTATGAATGAAATGTGTAAGCCGCGTAGAAACCCAAACGCACGGCGGAGAGTCAAGATTTTCTTTGGGCGATTCTTCGGGCGGGGCGCATCTCAAAACGGGACAAGCAAGACGCTGTGGCACGGGCGTCTCGCGCGTGTTCCGGAAGTAGCGCGGGCATCTTGCCCGCGTCGGGGCTGGCATGGGGGGGGCGGCGCTTCGCGCCGTCCACGGGCAAGATGCCCGTGCTACTCGATCCGGCGGCTTCGCCGTCAGCGGGCGGGACGCCCGCTCTACTCCAGAATTGG
>JAISGL010000106.1 GCA_031263125.1 Opitutaceae bacterium
TTTTTTTGCCCGCGGCTTTTTTCACGGGTTTCGCGGGGTGTTTGCCGAGCAGTTCGTCGGTTGAGAGTTCGGCGGCGTCTTTCCAGAGATTTTCGAGCGAATAGCGTTCGCGGTTTTCCTGGGTGAGGACGTGGATCATCACGTCGAAGGCGTCGATCACGAGCCAGCCGCTGCCGGGTTCGCCCGTGTCCATGCCTATGATGCGCGTGCCGGTGGCGTCGATTGCCTTTTCAAGTTCAACGCGCAGCGCGCGCAGGTGCGGCTCGGAGGTGCCCGTGGCTATGACCAGATAATCCGTGATCGAGGATTGCTCGCTTACACGAAGGACTCGCAGTTCGCCGGCTTTTTTCCCGTCGAGGGCGCGGCACACAATCCGGAGTAGCGGGGGAACGGGCTTGGCGGTTGCAGCTACTGCGGGCTTGGCGGTTGCGGCGGCGGTGGATTTGGCGATGGCGGTGGCAGACTTGGCGGCGGCGGCAGCCTTGGCGGTTGCGGCTGCGGACTTGGCCGTGGCGGCGGACTTGATGGCGGCGGCGGACTTGGTGCGTTTTTTCGCGGGCTTTGCGGGTTTGGATTTCATGCGGTTGTCTGTGTGCGGGCTGTGCGGAACATGGAGTCAGGCTGGCGCGTGGGTTTGCGTTAGCGATAAAGATTTTTTTCGCGGATCAGCTCAATCGCCTTGTGCGGGACGAAATAGTCAAGCGAGAGGCCGGCCCGGATGCGGGCGCGTAGTTCGGTGGAGCTGATTTCAATGAGATGTCCGTCGCAGCGGCACAGGCGCAGGCCGGGGACTTCGGTGTGGGTTCTGGCGGGGTGGCCGGGGCGTTCAAGGAAGATGAATCCCACGATTTTCGCCAGTTCCCCGATTTCGCGCCAGAGGTGCAGGCGCGGGAGTTGGTCGCCACCGATGATCCAGTGGAGCTGGTCGCCGGGAAATTGTTTTTTGAGGTGGCGCGCGGTGTCGATTGTGTAGCTGATGCCGCCTTTTTGGAGTTCGTAGTCGGAGACTTCGAGGCGTTTGTCCCAATCGACCGCGGCGCGCACCATCGCGAGCCGGTCGGCGGCGGGGCATTGCGCGTTGCCGGGTTTGAGCGCGGCCTGCGCGGCGGGCATGAGGATGAGGCGGTCGAGTTTGTGTTGCTCAAATGCGTCCTGCGCGGCGATGAGGTGGCCGAAGTGGATGGGGTCGAAACTGCCGCCGAGTATTCCGATTTTCATGGGAGCAGCTCCATTTGCGTGTCCTTGAGCAGGTCGTAGTTTTTCAAGATGCGCATGACTTGGAGCGTGGCGCTTTTGCCGTAACTGCGGTTCACTTCGATGCGTTCGAGCAGGTCGAGCAGCATGGCGCGAAACGAGATGATCGCGTCGACGCCGCGCTCCTTGAGCAGCCGCACGCTTTGCGAGCGGAATGGCTCCGCGTCCGGCAGGCTCGGGAGGACGAGGATTTTTGCCGGGGGGGCGGCGTCTTCATTTTCGGGGCCGGTCGCGGTCGCATCGGCGGGGAACAGGCGCGGCACTTCCTTGAGCACATCCTGTTCGAGGAAGCTGAAAATCTCCGGGCTGTTCTTGAGCGTGCCGGGCGTGAAGCGGTCCGTGTGCCACGCCTTCACGGCGATGATGCCGCGGTGTACGAAGGGCAGTTCGCCCGAGAGGAGAAAAAAGCCGGGTTTGCGCGAGCCGGGCTGGTATCCGGGGTTGTAGACGAGGAGGTCGATTTCCTCGTCGCCGGTTTTCTTGCGGGCCATGACTTCGTATTTGCGGACCTGGCGCACCAGAAATCCGTTTTGCTCGAAATACTCGCGGACAATATCTTCGTCGATTGCGGACATGGGGAGATGGGAAGATGGGAATGCCGGATAGCGTGCGGATCATTCGCTCCGCTGCAAAGTGAAAGTTGCGCGCGGAGGTGTGCGCGACGGTGTGCGCGAAATTGCATGCGAAGGTGTGCGCGAAGTTGCGCGCCGGATATTGGCCGCCATCAGCTCAAACGGCTGCGCGGCATCGGGCACGGCAGGCGCGGCGGACATGACAGGCGCGGCGGGCATGGTGGGCGCGGCTGGTGCGGCGGGCATGGCGGACATGGCAGGCATGGCGGACACGACGGACGCTGCGCCTAAATTTTTTCCCAAAGCCGCTCCGCCGCCGGATCGCGACCTTCTTCGGCGTCGATGTAATCGAAAAACGTCTCGATCTTTTTGTCCGCGAGCGCCGCGCCACCCTCGGCGATGCGCATTGTGACAAGGGCGTGCGCGGAGTCGCGCCAGCCGAGCTTTGCCATGTAACGATTCCAGATGTTGCACTCCTCGTCGGTGCGCGGCGTGCCGTGCGCGTGCGCCCAGGCGAGGATTTTTTCGTCGTCCGCGGGCGTGTCGCCGGCGCCGGGCGCGAGCACTTGCGCGGCGAGGCCGGCATGTCTCACGCCAAGGAAGCGGCAGCAGCGCGCATCGAACCTCCCGGAGGCACCGGTGTCGCCGAGATGCGAAACATAATCGGACGGCAATTTGCCTGCCGCGTGAAGGCGGATTTTATCGATCATGCGGCCGAAATAAACAAGCCGGCCGACTTTTGCGTAAGGGTTGCGAAGTCCGGGGATGTGTGTCATGACGGGATGCGAGTGTGCGCGCCGGCGACACGGAGTAAACGTTTTTCCGGCGGGTGTTTCCGACGGGCGTGGTTTCCGGCGGGCGCCGCCTTTTTGAAGCGTGGCGTTTCAGCGCCGCGTTACTGAATAACTGATGTTACGCAGCCAAAGAGATTCAAAAGGTGCCGCTGTGTTCTACCGCCACCAACCAAATCCGCCCTCCGCAATTGGGCGGGGGCAACGCGAAGTCCGTTCCTGGGAGCGCGGGCATCTCTGCCCGCGAAACGCCGTGCGCCCGCTTGGTGTATATCGAACACGCATCGCGGGCAAAGAGGCCCGCGCTCCCAGGGGCGCTCCCAGGCGCTGCCGCGTAACATCAGTGAATAACTGATGTCGCGCGGCGCGTACGTAGCGCAGGCTGCCAAGCCTGCTGACGAGGCGAAGTCTCGCCCGGTTTGAAAAAAAAACGAACACCCGGCGGCGCACGGCAAGCAAAGCAGGCTTGGCAGCCTGCGCTACGTGCGCTACGTGCGCGCCGCGCAACATCAATTATAATGCAGATGGACAATCCGCTGCTGTCTGTGCGGTCATTCACAGTATTCCCATTCCTTCCCAAACCGCACAAACAGGATTGCCCGCGCTGCATTTTCTCGCGAGAGGGGGAAACCCCCGGCATCGCATGTCGGGTCCGCAAGCGTGTTTCAAGGGATGAATGACATCTTTGTTTTTGAAATGTAAAAAAAGTTGCCTTGTGGCGGCAAAACCAACTGCTTGGGGGAAATCTATCATCACGAATGGACGAAATGCTAAAAACCATCATGTGCGCGGCCATGGAAAAATTTTCCGCGCAAACCGCCTTCATGGTCAAGGCGGAGGGGAACAAGTCGCCCTACGAGAAAATTTCCTTCCGGGAATTCGAGCAGGATGTGCTCGCGCTGGCCGCGCAGTTGCTCGAAAAGGGATTCCGGGGGAAGCGCATCGCGGTCATCGACGACAATTCCTACCAGTGGGTGCAGGCGTATTTCGCGACCCTGTTCATCGGCTCGGTCATTGTCCCGCTCGACCGCGAGTTGCTGAAACCCGAAATCCTGCACCTGCTGAAAACGGCGAAGTGCGAGGCGGTTTTTTATGGCAAAAAATATGAGGAGGCGGTCCGTGAGTCGGGGCTGGCGCACGCTTTTCTCCTGCGCAAATATTATAAAAACGACGGCGGGGCGGCGCGCCAGCTCGACATCGGGCCGGCGCCCGCGCCGGCGCAAATGCAGGCGGCGCGGGACATCGTCCCCGACCGCGACGCGCTGGCCTGCATCATGTTCACCAGCGGCACCACCGGCGAGGCCAAGGGCGTGATGCACTCGCAGTTCACGCTGGGGAAAAACGTGCTCGATATACACGAGTCGCTCGACTTCAAAAACACGGACAGCACGGTTTCCATCCTGCCGATGCACCATTGCTTCGAGTCGCGCATGGGCATCGCCGCCGAGCTTTCTCAGGGCGTGCGCATCGCAATCGGCGACGGGCTGAAATATATTTATAAAAACATCGAGGAGGCAGAGGCGACCGTGCTGCTTTGCGTGCCGCTTTTGCTCAAATCGGTGCATCGCCGCATTTGGAACAACGCGGAAAAAACGGGGACGTCGGAGTCGTTGAAAAAACGCGTCCGCGAATTGCGCGAAAAACGTTTCGAGTTGATGAAGACGGGCGACAACAACGACGACGCGATTTTCGAGCTGGGCAAAACCCTGTTCGTCGGGGAGCGCAAACTCGTCGGCGGGCACTTGCGGAAAATCTTCACCGGCGCGGCGGCGATAGACCCCGCGCTTATCAACGGCGTGCAGGACATCGGCATCAAGGTCCAGCAGGGCTACGGGATGACGGAGATGTCGGCGCTGCTCAGTTCGACACGGCCTTACGAGGACAATTACCTGAAGGCGTCGAGCGTCGGGCGCCCGGTCGAGTCGGCGACATTCAGAATAGACGCCCCCGACGAGGACGGCATCGGCGAGATTTTGATAAAAGGTCCGACCGCGATGCTCGGCTACCTCGACCGCCCGGATTTGACCGCGGCGGTGTTTGATGACGGCTGGTATCGCACCGGCGATTACGGCTATCTCGACGACGCCGGCTGGGCGTACATCACCGGACGCAAAATGAACATGATTGTGACGCGCACGGGAAAAAACATTTTCCCGGAGGAGCTTGAGGCGGAGCTGGCGAAATCGAAATTGATTGGCGAGCTGATGATTTATGGCAGCGAGGACAAAAACGGAAACATCCTCGTGAGCCTGCAAGTGCGCCCGGTCATGGAGGAGGTGGTCAGGGCGCTTGGAAAAGCGGAGCCGGATTACAATGAAATTTTCCAGGTGGTGGCGGCGGAGGTGAAGGTCTTCAATGCCACGGTGCCGAATTACAAACGCATCCGGCATCTCATTATCAGAAAAGAGGAATTTATAAAAACCCCGACGGGAAAAATCCGGCGGAAAATGAATATTGTATAAGTGATGTTGCGCGGCAGCGCCTGGGAGCGCGGGCATCTTTGCCCGCGACGCGTTTTCGATATACAATATGCGGGCGCACGGCGTTTCGCGGGCAGGGATGCCCGCGCTCCCGGGAAAGGCATTCCGGAAAAGGCGCTGACAGGCAAGATACGTGGCATGGGGGCCGGGGCATGGGGGAGCGGCGCTTCGCGCCGTCCACGGGCGGGACGTCCGTGCTACTCGATCGGTGGCTTGTCCTGTCCTGTTTTGAAGATGTTTCCCTCATGGCGCGTCCTGAAGAAATGGGATTGGACGCGATGTCCGCACCTGGCAGGATATGGGGCACTGGGTGTTAATTTATGTTAGAATTTCTTTTTAATTGACACAAACGAACACATTGGGTCAGAACAGGTCCGTTTACTATAAATAATACAAATATAATAATATGAATATCTCCCTGAATCCCTCCAAGCCGGTGCGCATCGGCGTCATCGGCGGCGGCCTTATGGGTCGTGAAGTCGCCAGCGTGTTCGGACGCTGGTTTGCCTTGGACAATTATCCCGTGCGGGCCGAACTGTCGGCGGTGTGCGATTTGCAGCCGTCGCTGCTGGATTGGTTCCGGCAGGCGCCGACGGTCAGATTGCTGACAACCAGCCACCATGAGTTGCTTGCGTCGCCGGACGTCGATGTCGTTTACGTGGCCGTGCCGCATCATCTGCACAAGCCGGTTTATCTCGACGTGCTGCGCGCGGGAAAAGACCTGTTTGCCGAAAAACCCTTTGGCATCGACTTGGAGGCCGCGCGTGAAATCCGTGACGAGGCGAAAAGGCTTGGACGCTTTGTGCGCGTCTCCTCGGAATATCCTTTTTTGCCCGGCGCGCAGCGGGCCTGCGCGATGGTCAGGGAGGGCGGGCTGGGAGCGTTGCTCGGCATCCGCGCGGCTTTTTTGCACTCAAGCGATCTCGATCCGCGGAAGCCGATCAACTGGAAGCGTCAGGTCAAATTCTGCGGGGCCGGCGGCGTGCTCAATGATCTTGGCCTGCACGTGGCGCACCTGCCGTTGCGCCTCGGCTGGCGTCCCGCGACGGTATTCGCGCAACTCCAGAAAATCTACACGACGCGGCCCGATGGCAAAGGCGGGGTCGCCGCGTGCGACACTTGGGACAACGCGACGCTGCACACCAATGTTCCTATCGATGGCCAGACCGTGCCGTTCACGCTTGAGATGAAACGCATGGCCCCGACTGAAACCGACACGTGGATATTTGAAATCCTGGGCACGGATCGCGGCGTGCGTTATTCGACGAAGGAACCCAAAACATTCTGGACCTACCGCCGCGGCCAGGAGCAGTGGTGGGAAAAGACCGATCTGGGTTTTGCCGTGCCCTTCAAGACGATAACCGGCGGCATCTTCACCCCCGGTTTCCCGGACATCCTCATGCAAATGTGGGCCGCTTACCTGGCCGAGCGCGCCGGCGTGCTTGGAGACCGGTTTGGTTGCGCGACACCCGACGAAGCCGTGGCCCAGCACGAACTGTGGGACGCCGCCCTGACCTCGCAAAAAGAAGGCGCGGTCATCGCCGTGAAGTATTCAAAACAGGCCGGGTGAACGCTGGGTGAACGCCGGGTGAAGCCGGGTGAAGCCGGGTGAGGCCGGGTGAGGCGCGCGTTTGCAAAGAGGCGCATGCTGAGAGGCGCATGCTGTCATGCTCATCGCGGGCAACGCGGGCAAAGATGCCCGCGCTCCCAGGCGCCGCTGCGTAATATCAGTGACATAACTGATGTTATGCGGATGGCGGGATTTCGTAGGGCATGACCTTGTGTCAGGCCGCGAATTACCAATGTGGCCTCCCACGCGTGCGCGGCCTGACACAAGGTCAGGCCCTACGAGATGCGCAATATCAGTGACATAAGCAATTCCACAGCCATCGGGTTGGGTTTGAGCAAACACCGGGTTTGGCCAAACACGCCGTTGACGCGTGCGTGTTTTTCGGGGAAAAGCACAGGCATGAACATCACGCTTTCACGGAAGGAATTCACGCGGCTGATCGAACTCGTTTACATGGGCGAACAGATCGTCATCACGACCGATCCCGACAACGGACCTCGCGCGAAACGCTACGGCAGTCTTGTCCAAAAAATCTACGCGCTCGCCGCGAATGACCAGGACGGGCGGCCCGAATACGTGGAGGAGGATGAGGAAAACGAAGGCGAGTTCATCCCCTCGATGCGCCTCGAAATCGAGTCGCTCGCGGCCAGCGCGCTCGAACGCTACGAGAATTATATTTTCTGGGAGGAGCTTATCTCGCGGCTTGCCGAACGCGACGCGGACCGCGAAGAAACACGCAACCCTTCGCCAAGCCCGGAGGAGATGTTCGAAAAACAGATCAGCCTCGAAGAGCGTCTGGAAGAGCGCTACCGTGACGAGTTCGTGCAAAACGACCTCAACAACGTCTTCGTGATGTTCGGTTCGGACCGTTTGTCATAAGGTGTGTAATTGCGAAAGGTAGCTACGGCGAAGCCGTTGCCTATTGCAGCCCAAGGCTGGCGATAACATCGCCTGCCTTGAGTAATCCGATAATAATCACACAACCCCAACGGGGTTGCATATAACATTGCCATAAATCACTCGCGGTTCGACGGTTCAATCCCAGTATCCCATAACGCGTGATAATTCGCTTCGAATTACCAATATATTCATAACTGATGTTACGCGACTGGCAGGATTTTGGCAGGGCGATACCGCCGGGGCAAGCCGGAGGCTTGCCA
>JAISGL010000226.1 GCA_031263125.1 Opitutaceae bacterium
GGCGCAGGTAATCGCCGCGCTCCTTCGCCGCCTCGCGATAGTGCGTCTCGACGCGGCGGATCGTCTGCGCGGTGGCTTTGCGTTCGGACGCCACGCGCGGATACACGCCGCCAAAACCCGGCTCCAGCGCGCGGATTCGATTCGTGAGCGACGGATGCGTGCGGAGCAGCCGCCGGTTCTCAATCGCGTTGGCAAAAAACATGTGCGCCGACTCGATTGCGAACGGGCGCGGCACGTAGGCGTTGTAGTGATAGCCCCCGATTTTTTTGAGCGCGCTCACGATGGCGCCGGGGTTGCGCGTAAACTGCACCGCGTGCGCATCGGCCAGCCACTCGCGCTGTCGGCAAATCATCGCCTGGATCGCGGTCCCCAGCAGGTTGCCCACGTAGCCGAGCGCCACAAACCCGACGCCTGCGATGAAGGGCCAGCCGCGCACGAGCATGAGGCTGCGTCCCGTCATCGTGAACATCATCAGGCCGTGCAGCACGCCGACCATGCGCGTGTTGATGATCATGTCCGCGTTGAGGATGTGGCTGAACTCATGCGCGAGCACGGCCTGCAACTCGTCGCGGTTGAGCACGTCCACCGCCCCGCGTGTGATGATGAGCACGGCGCTGTCGACGTCGTGCCCGACGCAGAATGAGTTGATGCCGTCCTCCTCCAGTATGAACAGTTCCGGGATGCGGACGCCTGACGCGATGGACAGCTCCTCGACGATGTTGATCAGGCGTCGCTCCTCGAGGTCGGTGGTGTCGTAGCGCACCACGTCGGCGCCGAGTCGGTTTGCGATGAAGTTTCCGCCCTGCCCGCCCAGTTCGATGATGCGGTACACGCTGCCTCCGGCGATGAACAGCGTGGTGAAGACCGCCGTCGCGAAAAACAACCGCGGGTGCCACAGGACGAACGCCGGGGCGCGCGCGCCCGTGAGATACTCCACGGCGTCCACGGTCTGCCGGTAGTCCTTGTGGTCTTGCATCAGCCACCAGCACCCGACCACCAGAAAATAAGCCAGGACGATAATCACCACCAGCGCCAGCACGGCGGGCACGATGAGCATGATCGTGCGGCGGCGGGCGCGTTCCTGTGCGGCAAAGAAATCAATGTGGGGTTGCATGGGTGGCAGTCTGGGGGAAAGCGCATCATGGCGTCAACACCGGCGCTGGGGAAAAGGCTGAAGGGCTGAAAACAAAACACCATCGTCCGATCCGCCCGATCTGTCTGATCTGTCCGATTTCAGCCTTTCAGCCCTTCAGTCCTTCAGCCCTTTTCCCACCGGCGCTGGGCAGTTTAGCGCGGCGGCGACGGCGCGCAACAGGTCCTGCTCGGCCACCTCGATTTTGCCGTCGTCCGAAATCGCGCGCACGAGCGCGGTGATCACGGCTTGCTTCACGACGGGGGCGCCCAGGTCAAGGCGGTTGAGCGCGCGTATCAGCGCGTTCGCGTTCAGGCCGGATTGTTGCTCCGGCATCGTCAGGGCGAGGCCCGGCTCCGTCTCGCGAATCGCGGTCGCGCCGGCTTCAAACGCATGCCGGCGCGCCGCCTCGGAGGAGGCTCCGGCGCTCGCCACGGCGCCCAGCACAAGGGCGATGTCCCCGGCGAGCGGCGCGCAGGTCTTGACAAGAATGCCCGGGCGTCCGGGCGGGCGCAGGTTGCGATGAATCACTTTGCGCAGGGCGTATTCGTGCAGACTCACCTCGCCGTCCGCGTCGATGAGCGCGTCGACGGCTTCGAGCGTGCCGTCGATCAGGCGGGCGTCCAGGCGACGTATCGACGCCAGCGCCATGTCGCCGAGCGCGATGCGCGTCCACGACGGCGCCGTCTCGATGCGCGCCACCATGTCGATGAACACGACGCGTTCCGTCGTGCCGAGGGCGCGCGCCACGATGGCGTCCTGCTTCGCGCTGACGGCGGCGTCGCCTTTCGCGTAGAGCAGCGACAACAGCACCGCGCGCGCCCGTTCGGGATCGTGCGCGGCATTGCGAAAATCCCCGGGAATCGCGGCAAGGATGTCCGCGCCTTTTTGCGAGTCGGGCGTTTCCAGCGCCGACAACGCCGCCAGAAACGCGGGCGCCGTGACCGCGGCTGGCAATGGCGGCGGCACGCCGGGGACACGAGGCGCGGGCGAAACATGCGGCGTCGGCGAAACACGCGACGCGAGTGGCGTGCCCGGCACACGCGACGCGGGCGTCGACGCCCACGACGGCGTTTGCGTTTGCGAGCGCGATTGCATTTGCGAGTGCGCTTGCGAGCGCGTTTGCGATTGCGTTTGCAAACCCGCGCGCAGATCGGACACGCCCGCACCCGCACCCGGCGCAGTTCGTTTGATCGCCCTGAAGTTGCCGTCGAACGTCGGATCAATCGCCTTGATGCGGTCGATGAGCGGCGGGTGCGTTGCCAAAAGTCCGCCGAACGATGAGCGCAGTGCGTTCGCGAAATACATGTGGCTCGTCTCGGTGGCGTGTGGATTTTCGATGCGCGAACCGCTTGCCGCCGCGCCGATTTTTTTGAGCGCCCCCGCGATGCCGCCGGGGTTGCGCGTGAATTGCACGGCGGACGCGTCGGCCAGAAATTCCCGCTGGCGCGAAACCGCCGCCTGGATCAGCCGCCCGAAAAACACGCCGACGTAGCCGATGATGATGATCGCCAGCCCGAGCAGCGCGAACGCGATTGCCGAGCCGCCTTTGTCCTTTGACGACGAGCGGCGTCCGTCCGACGAAAATCCGAGCCGCATCACCACGCGCCCCACGAGCGTGATCAGCAGTATGCCGAACAGCAATCCGATGAGGCGGATGTTGAGCCGCATGTCGCCGTTGAGGATGTGGCTGAACTCGTGCGCGACGACGCCCTGCAATTCGTCGCGCGTGAGCGCGTCGAGCGCGCCCTGCGTCACGGCGACCGCGGCGTCGTCGGGCGAATAGCCGGCGGCGAAGGCGTTGATGCCCGCCTCCGGCAGCACGTAGACCTCGGGCATGCGCACGCCGGAGGCGATGGCCATTTCCTCGACGATGTTGACGAGCCGGCGGCATTGCGGATCGCCCGTGTTTGGCGGGACGAGCCGCCCGCCCGCCGACCGCGCCACCACGCCGCCGCCCGAGCGCAGCGACAGCGTCTTGAAGAGCGAGCCGAACCCGATGATGGCGATTGTCACGACGGCGGTGCCCAGAAACATGTCCGGCTGCCAGAGCGGCGCCGCGAACATTTCCGGGTCGTCGCTGTTTTGCGAGGCGAAGCGCAGCCCGAACACAAGCACGCAATAAATCGTGACGATGATCGCGACGACCGCCGCGATATAAAAAAACACGAGCCGCCCCGATTTCCTGCGGGCGTTATCCTGGGCCTGGAAGAAGTTCATGTGGATGAGACCTATGCGTTGGGTTCATTATTTCCCATCAGCCTTTGGCAATGGTGGTGGTGTCGTTTTGGGTGTTTTTTGGACAGGCCCGTCCGAAGACATGCCGCGATTCCGGTTCTCTGCAATTTTATGATATGCCAGCGTCCGCACCTCCTGCACGAAATCGCCGTTCTGCATGACAGGAGGCGGGAGAATAATTTTCTCCACGCCGAAATCGAACTGAAGCCGCCCTCCTTTGTCATGGATGTTCATTAACAGCCCCCAATCGTACCGCCTGCACGTTCCCCTGCCAAACCCCGCTTCAAATGCACTTTGATCGAATGCCATGTAGCTCCCGGAAGAGCGCAGGTAATTGACTGTTTTTCGCATCGTCTGAAAGCGGAGGTATTCCCTCACCTGAATCACCAAAAATATGACCAGCGCAAAAATTGAAACACTTCCTCCGACATGTGCCGTCGCATCGGTGGCGGTTTTATTGATATGATACGTCTCCACCGAAAACACCAACACCAGCAAAATCAAAGCAGCCAGGAAATATCCGCGCGCAAACATGTATTTCAAAAAATCCACATTCGAAATGGGTTTCTGGAATTCGATGAAGTCGATTCTTCTCATGGTATTTCAAACGGGGCGCGCAGGCCGCCGGCGCACCGGCGATTTCACTTTTGCTGGCGATGGCCAAAGCGGCGGTGCGCCTTGGCCGCCAAATATTCCAAAAAAACTCAATTGAACGACACCTTCGGCGCCTGGCGGACTGTCACGTTTTCCACCTTGAACAACTCCGCCGGCGTGAAACCGAACATGCCCGCGAATATCACCGACGGGAAAACTTCGCGCTGCGTGTTGTAGGTCATCACCGCGTCGTTGTAGGACTGGCGCGCAAACGACACCTTGTTCTCCGTCGAGGTCAGCTCCTCGCTGAGCTGCATCATGTTCTGGTTGGCCTTCAAATCCGGATACTGCTCCATGACGACCATCAGCCGCGACATCGCGCCGCCGAGGCCCGACTCGGCTTGCAGCAGCGACCTGACCGCGCCCGCGTCGGCGGGGTTTGCCGCGGCCGTCTTCGACGCGGCGTAGGCGGTGTTGCGCGCGGCGATCACGGCCTCAAGCGTCTCGCGCTCGTGTTTCATGTAAGCCTTCGCCGTCTCGACGAGATTCGGGATCAGGTCGTAGCGGCGTTGCAGTTGCACGTCGATTTGCGCAAAGGCGTTTTTGAAACGGTTGCGAAGCCCGACGAGCTTGTTATAAATGCCCACAACGAGAAAAACGATGAGGACGATGACGATCAGTGTTACGATTAGTGCGATGCTCATGGTGATGTTTGGGAAAAAAATCGGGAGGAAGATTGGAAAAAGACCGGGAAAACGGCGCGGAGATTACGACATGCGGCCGGACAAGTGAAGTGGGATAATGCGCCCCGTTTCCATTTTGGCAATACGCCATACGCCGCGGGCATGAAGGGCATGAATGCATTTTAATTGATGCGCGCCCCGCCCGTGTGTTCACTGCGCCCCGTCACTCGTCACTCGTCATTCGTCACTCGCACTTTCGCCCGCAAACGCAACCAACAATCCAACCCAACAATCCAACACCCGAAAAACATGCCACGCCTCGTCACACTATTCACCGGCCAGTGGGCCGACCTCCCCCTCGAAAAACTCGCGCCACTCGCGCACAAAATGGGCTACGACGGCCTCGAACTCGCCTGCTGGGGCGACCACTTCGACGTCGAGCAAGCTGTCTCCGGCAAAACCTACCTCCGCGACCGCTGGGCCATGCTCCTCGACCACGGCCTCACCTGCGTCGCCGTCTCGAATCACCTCACGGGCCAGGCCGTGTGCGACCCGATTGACAGCCGCCACCGCGACGTCGTTTCGCCCGACGTCTGGGGCGACGGCGACCCCGAGGGCGTGCGCCGCCGCGCCGCGAAAAAAATGATCACCACCGCCAGGGCCGCGCGCGCCTTCTTCGACGCCCGCCCCTCGGGCGACAGCCTTGGCCGCACCTACGCCGCCAAATTCCCCGCGGTCGTCAACGGCTTCACCGGCTCCTCCGTGTGGCACTCCATCTACGCGTTCCCGCCGACCTCGCAGGCGTATTGGGAAAAAGGTTACGCCGACTTCGCCAGACGCTGGCTCCCCATCCTCGACGCCTTTGAAAAAGCCGACGTCAATTTCGCCCTCGAAGTCCACCCCACCGAAATCGCCTTCGACATTGTCAGCGCCCACCGCGCCCTCGACGCCGTCAAGGACCACCGCCGCTTCGGTTTCAACTACGACCCCTCGCACCTCGGCTACCAAGGCGTGGACTACGTGAAATTCATCCGCCGCTTCGCCTCCCGCATCTACCACGCGCACATCAAGGACGCCTGGTGGGGCCACGGCGACGGCACCGCCGGCGTCTTCGGCGGCCACACTGATTTCGGCGACGCCCGCCGCTACTGGGATTTCCGCTCGCCCGGCCACGGCGACATCAACTTCGAGGAAGTGATCGTCGCGCTCAACGACGTCGGCTACCGCGGCCCGCTCTCCGTCGAGTGGGAGGATTCCCGCATGGACCGCGTCCACGGCGCGACCGAGTCGTCCGCCTTCGTCCGCAAGATCGACTTCCCGTCGAGCGGCCTCGCCTTCGACGCCGCCTTCGCGAAAAAATAAGCACACGCCGCACGCCGCCACACCACCATACGCCGCACGCCGCACGCCACACGCCACACTTCACCCGACTTAAATCGACTTAAATCGATTTAAGTCGAAAACCCCAAAACCCTCTCTCACCAAAACCCTCTCCCACCATGACACTCAACCGCAAACTCCGCTACGGCATGATCGGCGGCGGACGCGGCGCGTTTATCGGCGCCGTGCATCGCATGGCCGCCGCGCTCGACGGCAGGATCGAACTCGCCGCCGGCTGCTTCTCCGCCGACCCGAAAAAATCGCGCGCCTCCGGCGCCGACCTCCACCTCGACCCCGCGCGCGTCTATGCCGATTACAAACAAATGGCCGCCGCCGAAGCCGCGCGCCCCGCCGCCGCGCGCCTCGACTTCGTCAGCATCGTCACGCGCAACAACACCCACTTTGAAATCGCGCGCGCCTTCCTCGAAGCCGGCTTCAACATCGTCTGCGAAAAACCCCTCGCCTACTCGCTCGCCGAGGCGCGCAAACTCCGCGACATCGTCCGCCGCACCGGAAAAGTTTTCGCCCTCACGCACAACTACACCGGTTACCCGATGGTCAGGGAAGCCCGCGCCAAAGTCCGCGCCGGCGAACTCGGGCAAATCCTCAAAGTCGTCGTCGAATACCCGCAAGGCTACGCCATCACCAACCTCGCCAGCGCGCAAAAAGGCGCGCAAATCTCCAGCTGGCGCGCCAGCCCCGCCGTCGCCGGCGTCTCCAACTGCATGGGCGACATCGGCACGCACGCCGAAAACCTCGCCCGCTACATCACCGGGTTGGAAATCGACGAACTCTGCGCCGAACTCACCAGCTTCATCCCCAACAGCCCGCTCGACGACGACGGCAACTGCCTCATCCGCTACAAAGGCGGCGCGCGCGGCATCCTCTACGCCTCGCAAATCTCCAACGGCGACGAAAACAACCTCAACATCCGCGTCTACGGCACCAAAGCCGGACTCGAATGGCATCAGGAGCACCCCAACGAACTCATCATCAAATCCGCCGACCGTCCCACGCAAATCTGGCGTCGCGGCAACAGCTACGTGAGCGCCGCCGCCAGTGCCGCGACCCGCACGCCCTTCGGCCACCCCGAGGCGTTTATAGAAGCGTTCGCGAACATCTACCTCGCCGCCGCCGCCGCGATAGCCGACGAAGTCACGGGCCGCGAACCGCCCAAAACCGGCTACGATTTCCCGACCATCGACGACGGTGTGACCGGCATGGCCTTCATCGAAACAGTGGTGAAAAGCAGCCGGAAGGGCGCCCGCTGGACAAAACTGCCGGCTGCCTGAAATACGCAACCACACGGGGGCGCATCTCAAAAACGGGACAAGCAAGACGTTCAGCCCAGCCGCGCCGACACCGACCGCAAGCTAAGCCACCATTATGTTACGTAACTGATGTTACGCGACTGGCAGGGTTTTGCAGGGCCTGACCTTGTGTCAGGCCGCGCATGCGTAGGAGGCCGCGCAGTAATTCGCGGCCTGACACAAGGTCAGGCCCTACGCGCCGCGTAACATCAGTTATACATGCAAAATACGAAAAGTTCCGAACGGTTGCCGCACAAGCCCGGCAACCGTTCGGAAGGATATGATTTTATTTTTCAAAATCAATCCCCTTTTTTATTTTGCGACTGATTAAACTGATATTACGTGACCGGCAGATTTTGCAGGACCTAACCTTGTGTCAGGTTGCGAATTACCTATGTGGCCTCCCACACGAACGCGGCCTGACACAAGGTCAGGCCCTACGCACCGCGTAACATCAGTTACGTAATTAATACGTCGGTGTAGTAGCACGGACATCTTGTCCGTGTTCCGGGAGTAGCGCGGGCGTCTTGTCCGTGTTTCGCGGGGATGCGCGGGGATTGCCGGGGTGCGTCCTTTTCACTTTTCAGGGACGTGATGGATTCAGGCGAGCAGCGATTTCAGGTCGGCGAGGGTCAGTTTTGAGTTGAGGGCGTCGCTGGCTTCGAAGACGCCGGCGAGGAGGGCGCGTTTGCTTTCCTGAAGCTGGAGGACTTTTTCCTCCACCGTGCCGCTGCAGATGAGTTTGTAGGCGGTTACGATGCGGTTTTGTCCGATGCGGTGGGCGCGGTCGGTGGCTTGCGCCTCGACGGCGGGATTCCACCATGGGTCGAGGTGTACGACCGTGTCCGCGGCGGTGAGGTTGAGGCCGGCGCCACCGGCCTTGAGCGAGATGAGGAAGACGGGGATTTCCGGTGCGCCGGGGGCGGGGTCGTTGAAGCGGTCGACTTCGGCCTGGCGCGTGCGGAGATTCATGGTGCCGTCGAGGCAGGCGAAGGGGATTTGCTGTGCGTCAAGCTCCTCGCGGACGAGGGCGAGGAGTTTTGTGAATTGCGAAAAAATGAGGAGCCGGTGTCCGTCGTCGATGGCTTCGGAGAGGATTTCGCGGAGGGCGTTGAGTTTGGCGGAATCGGGGAAAAGGCGGGCGGTGTGGGCGGAGCCGGCGGATTGGGTGGAGCAGTCGGAGCCGGCAGATCGGACAGATCGGACCGAGCGGTCTGATCGGCCAGACGCAGATGCGGGCGTTTTGTTGATGAGGCGCGGGTCGCAGCAGACTTGGCGAAGGCGGAGGAGTTGCGTGAGGGTGGCGAGGCGGATGGCGTTTTCGCCGGCGCCACTGGCTTCCAGGTCGAACAGCGCGCGTTCGGTGGTTTCCTGCACGTCGCGGTAGAGCGCGGCTTGGGCGGGTTCGAGTTCGCAGTAGATGACTTGCTCGATTTTTTCGGGAAGCTCGGGTGCGACGGCGGTTTTGGTGCGGCGGAGGATGTAGGGCGCGGTGCGGGCGCGGAGGCGTTCGTCGTGAAAGGCGCGTTCGTCGCGCCGGGCGCCGGGCGGGACGGGGGCGAGGTAGCCGGGCATCAGGATTTCAAAGAGCGAGCGGAGGTCGTCGAGCGAGTTTTCGAGCGGCGTGCCGGTGAGGAGGAAACGCGAGCGGGCGCGGAGCGAGCGGAGCGTGCGGGCGTTTTGGGTGCGGCGGTTTTTGAGGTGCTGGGCTTCGTCGGCGATGAGGGTGTCGAGGTCGATTTCGGAAAAGAGGGCGCGGTCGCGGGCGAGGGTGCCGTAGGAGGTGATGATGATGTCGCATGCGGCGGCGGAGCCGGCGGCGCGGGTGAGGCGGTTGTTGCCGTGGTGGATGAAGGTGCGGAGTTGCGGGGTGAAACGCGCGGCTTCGCGGCGCCAGTTTTCGACGAGCGAGGCGGGGCAGACGACGAGCGCGGGGGCATTGGTGTGCGGGGGTGCGTTTTGCCGCGCGGCGGCGTCGTCGGCGGTGGCGGCGGCGAGCAGCGCGAGCGCTTGCAGGGTTTTGCCGAGGCCCATTTCGTCGGCGAGGACGCCGCCGAGGTTGTTGTTGCGGAGGTGCCAGAGCCAGGCGACGCCGATGCGCTGATAGGGGCGGAGGAGGGCGTCGAGCGCGGGGGCGATGGGGGCGGGGGTGAGTTTGGAGAGGTTGCGGAGGGCTTCGCTGCGGGCGCGCCAGGCGGCGGGGGGCTGGAAGTGCGGGGCGATTTCCTCCAATATGGTTTCGGCTTCGGCGAGTGCGGCGGCGGGGATGCGGTGGGTGCGGCGCGTGGCGAGTCCGGCGCCGGTGTCGTCGGAGGCGAGGGCGTTTTGCGCGCGGGCGAGGCGGGCGAGTTGCGCGGGCGGGACGAGGTAGATGCGGCCGGCGTCCTCGATGTAGGCGCGGCTCGTGGCGGTGGCGGATTGAATTTGCGCGACGGTGGCGTCGCCGGCGCGGAGGGAGAGGGTGACGGTGAAGGACGGCGGGATGCGGGCGGTGGCGGGCGGCGGTGCGGGCGGCGATGTTGGCGCGGGCGCGGGCGTTGACGCGGACGTGGACGCTGATGTTGGCGTTGACGCGGACGTTGGTGTTGACGTTGACGCGGGTGTGGACGCGGGCGTGTTTTCCGTGATGTCGCAGGCGATTTCGGCGAGGGCGATGTGCGCGGTGTTTTTTTTGAAATTGTCCGTGAAGACGGCGTGGTGGGTGTCGCGGAGTTCGTCGTGGTGGGCGGCGAGGAAATTCAGGGTTTTGTGGCGGTTGCGCAGCCACCATTTGCGGTTGGAGGGTTCCAGCATGAAGCCGCTGGTTTT
>JAISGL010000137.1 GCA_031263125.1 Opitutaceae bacterium
ACCGACATCCCCCTGCCCTCGCCCAAGGACGCCCGCCTCGCGCTTGACGCGCTCACCGACTACATCCGCTTCTGCGCGCTGCGCGTCCCCGGCGGCTCGCTCGTGCTCTTCACCAGTTACAACGACATGCGCGCCGCGGCCCGGATGCTCGCGCGCGATTTCACGGACAGCAACCGCCCCTTTCTCATGCAAGGCGACGGACTCTCGCGCACCGAACTCACGCGCCGCATGCGCGAAGCCGGCAACGCCATACTCTTCGGCACCGACTCATTTTGGACGGGCATCGACGTGCCCGGCCCCGCGCTCTCGCAAGTCATCATCATGCGCCTCCCATTTGAAGTCCCCACGCACCCCGTGCTCGAAGCGCGCGCCGAATGGATACGCGACCACGGTGGCAACCCCTTCAACGACCTCACGCTGCCCGACGCGCTGATAAAATTCCGCCAGGGCGTGGGACGCCTCATCCGCGCCGCGACCGACCGCGGCGTCGTCACGCTGCTCGATTCGCGCATCCACGCCAAGACCTATGGCCGCCTTTTTCTCGAATGCCTGCCCCAGCCGCGCGTCACGCGCATGACACGCGAAACCCGCGCCACCGTCTTCGCACCGTTTTGAGCGAACGAAGCACGCGCGCGCGTAAAAAGGATCAACGGTATCAACGAAACCTCGCCAAATGTAACACAGATAATCTTGTGCCGTTATTCGTAATATTCAACTTGGCATCGGCCAGTCCAATATTCTATTCTGGCCTTTTACCATCATGAAGTTAACAGGGGTCAAGATAAAACATAAATATTTTTTTATAATTTTGGCATGCATTTGTATGTGCATATGTCTTATCATTTTTGATAGCCCCAAAAAGAATATGGATTCTGAGCCAATCAGCGATATGGTGAACTGCAATAGAATTTCCAAACCCAAGCCTGCTGACGCGCCTAGGGCAAATATGCAAGCAACTCGACCGAGGCTTCATGTTAAAAATGAAATTAAATGGTTAAGTGAAAGTGAACTAAAAGCAATCGACTTCACCGAAAAAAGAAACAAATGGCATGTCAGTCATTCCGAATTATCCGTTGAAAATCAAATATTAACACGGGAACAAGCAGTTGCCTGTTTGAATGAAAATGCATCATTCGCCAGATTCCCAAATGTCGGCGCAGAGGATGCGGAATATTTTTATTTCTCATTATTAACTGACAGGAACATGCCGGATGATTTTTCGAGTGGTTTCAGTGTGAAAAAAAATAATGGTGAAATTGCACAATGGTGGCCGGAATCCCGGGGATTGAACAAATAACAACCGCCCACAGGTCAACCATAAGGGAGTCGAAGGGGGCATGGCGTTGTTTATTGATTTTTCGTTATACACAGATTTATTGACTGATATGAATATTATGACAACATCGCATTATGAAATACCTCCGGCTGCAGACCATAAAAATCAACAAACACCGCCCTGTCCCTTTTGGCCCCCTTTCCCTTCAGGTTTCCCCTTGGGCCGGGTGCCAGATTATTACCGGCATATCCTATATGGTAAAAACTAAATTCAGGTTAGCATGGCTCATCCCAGGGCTTTTGATTCCCATGTTTCTTGCTGTAATGATCATGTGGATTGCATTTGGGCAAACGCGTTTGAGTTCTCCGAATCTCCAATATGCGTTGATACACGGGGCTGTTTTTGCCTTGATTGCATTGCCTGTTTCTTCGTGGGCCGGCCGGAAGAGAGTGGATTATCGATTGTTTTTCTACGCTGCCGCCAATGTTGTTTTTGCAGTGGGTTTTTATTTGCATCTGATGGTAGGCATACACGGCCCGTAGCGCAGGCTGCCAAGCCTGCATTGCCTGCTGTATGGCGCATGGCGCCGGGTGTTTGTTTTTTCCAAACCGGGCGATGCTTCGCCTCGTCAGCAGGCTTGGCAGCCTGCGCTACGGGCGCGCTGCGTAATATCAGCTGATATAAGCTGGCTCACACATCGATTTATGTCGGCTTATGCCGATCATAATCCCCCGCCCCAGCCGGGGGCTTTGCTCTATCTTACCAGCGAGATGCCGAAGCGGATGGTGTCGGTGCGCTGGTTGTAGTTGAGGAGGCTTTCACCGTAGCCGTTCCAATATTGGATGAGGAGGTAGCCGGCGAATGTCTTGAAGACGGTGTCGAGCGGATAGGTGAGGTCGACTTGCACGGCGCCATAATGAAAATTCTGGCCGGCACGCAGATACACGGCGAGGTTGAGGTTGTCGTTTTTGCCAAGCGAGACTCCGAGGTCCATGTAGCCGTGGTAGTCGTTGAGGTCGGGGTTGTCGCTCATGTCACCGATGTAGCCCCACACGCGGGGCGTGAGGATGAGGCGCCAGCCGTCGAGGTTGCCAAAGGCGAACAGGGTGCGCGCCGTGATTTTGTTCATGCTGCGCGAGGCGGGACCGTCGCGTCCGTTGGATTCGTGCGCGAAGCCGGCCTGCCAGCCGAGCCAGTTGAAGCCGCCGCCTTTGGTTTTCTCGGCGCGCGGGGCGTAGGCGCAGAATATTTCGGGCATGTAGCTCGTGTCGTAGAAGGGCGAGGAGTCGTCGGTGATGTCCCAGAGCGAGCGTTGCGTGTAAGCGAAGCTGAGACCTTTGAGGGCGGGGAAATTGCGCGCGAGGCGGCCTTCGTCGTCGAGCATGCGATACATGAAGCTGAATTGGAATTTCGCGGCGGGGGCGTCGGGGCCGTAGATGAAATAAACGGGTTCGTAGGTGGTGAAATTGCCGAGAAAGGTGCGTTTGACTTTTGCGACGGCGGGCGGCGGCGGGAGGCTGTCGAGGGGGGCGGAGATGGCGGGCGGCGCGGTGTCGGTGGAATCAGATGATGCAGGTCTGGCAGCCTGCGCTGCGCCAGCCTCGGCGACATCGAGGAGGACGCGGACGGGCGCGGGGTCGCGAAGGGCGAGGATTTGTCCGCCGGTCGCGGTGGCGGGGATCGTGAGTTCGTAGGTGTAGGAGACGAAGCGGCGCGCGCCGATGGTGTCGAGGCCGCGGTCGTCTTTCGGGTCGATTTGGAGGGTGACAATGAGGCCGTCGTTTGCGTCCGCGCCGGTGGGTTGCGCCTGGCCGGTGAGTCGCGCCTGAAGTGTCGCGGGGGCGTCGAAGGTGATGTTGTGATCGACGGGGTTGAGCGCGACGAGGTTGACGTTGATCGTGGCGCCGGCGGTCACGGGTTCGTCTGGCACGAGGAGGCTGAGGACGGGGTTGATGGGTTTGTCGCCCGCGGCGTTTTTTTCGGTTTTTTGCGCGGGCGCCCGCGCCGCCGCAATGACGGCGATGCAGAGCGCGAGGGTCAGGTTGCGAATGATGGCGCGGGTTTTCATGCGTGCGTTGGATGCGTGTGTTGGATGTGTGCGTTGAAGGAACATCATGTCCGACATCGTGCGCAAGCGATTGTCCGGGGTTTACCGCTATTTTATTCCAATTCGCTTTCAATCCGGCGCATCTTGAACGCGCATTGCGCATCAGAATAAAGAGCGTGGGTTGGGAGCGTGGCCGTGGCGCGGGATGGCAGTCCGTGATTTCGGATGTATGACTGATGTTACGCGGTGCGTAAAATCCACCAGTCGCGTAATGTCAGTCAGTCATATAAAAACACCAGTCAATCATATGGACAAAATATGAAAAGTTCCGAACGGTTGCTGCACATGCCCAGCAACCGTTCGGAATGATATGATTTTGTTTTCCAAAATCAATCCTCTTTTTTGTTTTACGCTCTGATGGGGCGCAGCATGTACGTAGCGCAGGCTGCCAAGCCTGCTGACGAGACGAAGCCTCGCCCGGTTCGAAAAAAACGAATGTCCGGCGGCGCGCGGCAGACAAAGCAGGCTTGGCAGCCTGCGCTACGTGATGTCTGACGCAAGGTCAGGCTGCGAAATCCGCAGGCTGCGTAACATCCGATGTATAATCCGTGCGGCCACCAATGCGGACTGGTTCCGGGGCTGATGGTTTCGAGACCGATGGCCGGCATTCTGCCAGTCTGCGCCGCGAAAAGCGCGTGAGAATGTCGTGGGTGGCGCGGGTGTCGCGGGTGGCGCGAATGTCGCGAGTGGCGCGGGTGCGGCGCGGTTATTTCACGGTGATCACGATAGTGCGCACGGCGCCTTTGGCGTAGATCGTGAAGAGGTTGCGGCCTCGCACGAGTGAATAGCGCGCGGTTTCGATGTCGGTCGCGCCGGTGCGGTTGATCGCGAGGATGACCGCGCCTTCGACAAATCGGGCGCCATAGGGAGAGTCGTCGGCGATTTTGGCGACATACAGGCCGTCGACATCACTTGATATGCGCAACGCGCGGCGGTGTTCGGCGGTCAGGCGCGTGACTTGAATGCCGGGGAGAAGTTCGTTGTAGGCAAGGGTGTCGCCGGATTTGCCGAGCTTTACCGTGACGGTTTGCGCTTTGCCGTCGCGGAGGAGTTTTACGGTGACGTCGGTGTCGGGCGGCAGTTGCGCGACGTGCGTGCGCAGGTCGGCGGCGGTGGTGACGGCGCGGTTGTTGATCGAGGTGATCACGTCGTAACGGCGCAGGCCGGCGCGTTCGGCGGGGCCGTCGGGAGAGATGTCGTTGAGGATCACGCCTTTGGTTTCGCGGGGGAGGTCGAGCGCCTCGGCGAGGTCGGGCGTGAGCGGTTCGCCGCCGGCGCCGAAATGGCCGCGCGTGACTTTGCCGCTGGTGACGAGGTTGCCCATGATGTTGCGCGCGAGGTTGACGGGGATGGCGAAGCCGATGCCGACGTTGCCGCGCGTGGGCGAGATGATCGCGCTGTTGATGCCGACGAGGCGGCCTTTGGCGTCGATGAGCGCGCCGCCGCTGTTGCCTTGGTTGATCGAGGCGTCGGTCTGGATGAAATCCTCGTAGCCTTCGACTTCGGCAAGGATGCCGACGCGGCGTCCGGTGGCGGAGACAATGCCCATCGTCACGGTCTGGCCGATGCCGAGGGGGTTGCCGACGGCGAACACAATGTCGCCGACGCGGAGTTTGTCGCTGTCGGCGAGCGTGGCGACGGGGAGGCCGGTTGCCTCGACTTTGATGACGGCGACGTCGGTTTTCGGGTCGGTGCCGATGACGCGGGCCTTGAGTTCGCGTTCGTCGGACATGATGACGGTGAGTTCGTCGGCGCTTTCGACGACGTGGTTGTTGGTGAGGATGTATCCGTCGGCGGACACGATCACGCCCGAGCCGAGGCCCTCGATTTTCAGCTCGCGGTTGGCGCCGGGCGCGAACCACGGGAAGGGCAGGCGCTGGCGCACGAAACGGGCGGAGGCGATGGAGACGACGGATTTTTGCGCGGGTTCGACGGCGTCGGCGTAGCCGGTGAGCGCGGGCGCCTTGCCTGACGAGACGGGGGAGTCGTCGATTTTGAGTTGCAGCGCGGGGTTGGCCGGCTGCTGCGCGGTGAGCGGCGATGCGAACGAAACAAAGGCGAGGGCGAGGGTGAGGGTTAAAGCGTGGGCGAAGGCGAGGGTAAATGTGGATGCGAAGGTGAAAGTGAATGTGAATGTGGAAAGGGAGATTTTCATAGGTGCAAGATACATGAGATGTGCGAAAACGTATTTGGTTTCAATGAAGAGCTGATGTTACGCAGCCAAAGGGGTTCGGGATGCAAAAGGCGCGGGTGCAGGCGCGTTCTTCTTCCATCATCCATCAAGCAAACCCGAAACCCGCGATTGGTAAGTGACCGCGCGAGCACCTCGTAGCCGGCGGGGAGATTTGCGGGTAAGCTGAGCGGATGGAAACAATCAGCACGGAAGTGGTGGGGGACAAAAGTCGGCGCGAGACGCGAGGCCGGCGCATAATGGACGCGCAGCGGCGCGGGGAACTGCTCGCGCGCTTTGAAGCGGGCGGCCTGACACAAAAAGCCTTCGCGAAACGCGAGGGCGTGAACTTCCACACGTTTGTCTCATGGCTGTCGCAACGCCGGCGCGAGGCCGGCGGCGGCGGCTCCACGCGCACGCCGCAATGCACGGCGCGTTTCATTGAGTTGAGCGCGCCTGCGCACATGCCCGGGGCGACCGGAGTCATGCTGGAGGTCGTGTTGCGCGACGGGCGCATCGCGCGCGGTGCGGATGCCGCTGCACTCGCCGCCCTGGCGCGGCTCCTGGAAAGTTAAACACATGCTGGCGTTTCCCGCAGGCTTCAAAATCCATCTGGCCCTCGCGCCGGTGGACATGAGAAAACAGTTCAACGGGCTGTG
>JAISGL010000217.1 GCA_031263125.1 Opitutaceae bacterium
CGGCTTATCTCTGGCAAGCCTCCGGCTTGCCCCGGCGCTACCGCTAAAAAGCAAGGAATATTACCAACTGATATATTCAAAAGAACGTATGCGAATTATCACGCGTTATGGGATAGTAGCTTGTTACGCGACCGGCGGCTTTTGTAGGGCCTGACCTTGTGTCAGGCCGCGAATTACCAATGTGGTCTCCTTCGCGAGCACGGCCTGACACAAGGTCAGGCCCTACGAAAACTGCCGACCGCGTAACATCAGTTATTAATTCACCAAAAAATGCCGGCGAAGGCCGCGGCGAGCGCATGCCAGTCTTCGCGCGTGGTTTCCCAACTGCTGCTCACGCGCACGGCGCGGCGCGCGGTGTCGGGCGGAATGCCCATCGCCGCGAGGACGTGCGAGGGGCCGCCTTTCCCTGTCGCACACGCGGAGCCGGTGGAAACCTGGAAGCCGCGTTTGTCGAGTTGCGCCACCCAGCGCGTGTTTTCCTCGCGCGGCATCAGGAGCATGACGGTGTTCCAGAGGCGGGTTTCGGGGGGGCGGTTTTGCGCCACGATTTGCGTGCCGGGGATTGTTTGCGCGATTGTGTGTTCAAACTCGGCGCGCCAGCGGAGGCGTTCGGGGCCGAGGTGCATTTTGCGCGTCCCGGCGTCCTCGAGCGCGGCGACCATCGCGGCGATGGCGGGATAATTTTCGGTGCCGCCACGGTGTCCGTGTTCCTGCGCGCCGCCGGGGTGCGCGACAAAGGATTCCGCCTGGTCCGCGATTTTGATGAAGCCGACGCCTTTGGGGCCGCCGAATTTGTGCGCGGAGGCGATGAGCCAGCCGGCGGATTTCGCGAGGCCGGACGCGGGGAGTTTGCCGAGCCATTGCGTGGCGTCGCAGATGTGGGGCACGTGCGCGGCACGGCAGGCGGCGGCGATTTCACGCCAGGGGTGGATGACGCCGGTTTCGTTGTTCGCGGCCATGATGGCGACAGCGGCGGTGGTGGCGGCGTTGATTTGAATGGCGGCCGGATTCAGGGGCAGGGTTTCGGGGAGGGGCAGGGTTTCGGGGAGCCAGTGGATGCGGTCCGGGAAAAAGCGCCGGGCTGATTCGAGGATGCAGGGGTGCTCGGTGGGGTTGAGCGCGATGCGCGCGCCGGGCGCGGAGGCGCGGGCGAGCCATGCGATGATCGTGGAGGCGCCTTCGGTGGCGCCGGAGTTGAAGATGATTTGTCCGGGGCGGGCGTCGAGAAGCGAGGCCAGTCTGGCGCGGGCGGTTTCCAGGGCATTGCGGACGCGGGCGGCGGCGCGCGTGGGGCTGGAGGGGTTTTGCCAGAGTTCGTCTTGCGCGCGCAGCCAGGCGTCGCGTGCGACCGGCGAGAGCGGACTGGTGGCGTTGTGGTCGAAATAGGGCATCGGGTTAACTGGTCGTTTCACGCGGCAAGCTGCGGAAATCGCGGAAACCGCGGAAGCCGTGGAGGCTGCGGAAGTTGCGGAGGCCGCGGGGACTCCGGGAGGCGGGGACGGGAGAATGGGAATGGACGAGATGCATAAGGCGGGCGGGCACAAGGCGGGTCATTGCGCATGGTGTGGTGGGTGCGCATGGTGGATACTTTTACTATAAACGACCAGTGCGGAAGTAATTTAAGAAATTATATTCAATGTGTTGACAAACTTAAAAAGAACGTAACGACTAAGACATCAATCCATGAATTATACACAACTTTTTAAAAATTTAAGGGAATCCAAGGGACTTACTCACGATGGTCTCGCGAGGTTGGTTGGATGTCATAGAAACACGGTTCTCAACGTGGAAAGCGGACGTCCGGTGAAATTCAAAACCATCGCCGAATTGATGGCCAAGATGGGATACGGCGGCAATTCCCCCGAAGTAAAAAGCATCGCCTTGCTTTGGCTTGAGGCAATCAGCGGCATCAATTTCACCCAGGCGGAGAGTTCGCACGAGGCGTACGAGCGTGTCGCCCAATACAGGGCCAGTGAAAAGGAAGCCACCCGGTTGCTGGGCGAATTGATCATGCGCAAACATCTGAGCGTACACCAGATTCGCACGTTTCACTATGCCGTCGAGCATCCCGAGGTGATTGCTGTTTTGGAGAATATCAGGAAACTTCAGGCCGGGGATATGGCCGGGAGATGACGACGGGAATGAATAGGGTAGAGTAGGCAGGAGCGACAGGTTGTATCACTTCCTGCCGCTCCTGCCGCTCCTGCTGCTCCTGCCTGTTCTACCGTCACACACGCGTGGGAGACCACACAGGTAATTCGCGGCCTGACACAAGGTCAGGCCCTACGCGGCTGGGCACGCGGGATGCGACGCGGCGTTTGCAGGGCGCGACTTTGTGTCGCGTCGGGATTGGCGAAAGACGCTTCGCCAAAGAACGCACGGGGACATGTGTAGCGCAGGCTGCCAAGCCTGCTTTCGATTTTGAAACGACTTTCAATTTTAAAAGATGAATATCCGGGGGACATGCGCGCCGCGTTGTGTGCAAGACGCGCCGCGCCTCGTCCGGCAACAGCATCGCCGGGCTGCCGCCCTCCATCCCGTCGCGCGCTACCACGCGCGCTTCGCGGCTTCGCTTTCCAACGCGGCCTGTGTTTCGCCCGGAAACAGCGGGAAAAAATCCAGACCCGTGCGGCTCTCTATTTCGCGAACGCTCACCAGAAATTTCGCCGGGTCTTCCCTCGCCGGAATGTTCCGGTGCGGCACCATGTAAGCCTGCATGCGCACGAGACCGGCGGCGTTTGCCGCGCCGCCGGGACTGTTTTCGTGTGTTGCGATGATCAGGAAAAACGCGTCGGGCACGGTCACGCCGGAGCCGAGTTTTGCGTGATCCCCGCCCTCGTCGTAAACCGGGCCGCAAATCACCCAAACCTGTCCGAAGCGCCGCGTGTGGCGGTTTATTACGCGCGCCTCCATCGACTCCCAAAAGGCCCCGTTCAAACCGTGCAGTTGCGGCGCCACGTTCGACATGAGAAAAGTCTCCCGCTGCGCCTCGGCGCCGTAGCACACCGCAATCGCGTGATTCGGCGCCATGTGCCCGCGGTCGTAGCCGGAATTGGTGTAGGCGGCGGCGCTCACCTTGGCGCGCGTGCGCGGGTCCGGCTCGAATTTTTCGGGACGTTTTCCCGATTGAAATTTTGGTTCAAAAACGCGGTAGGCGACCCATGCGGGATTGCGGCGGTTTTCATCGTAGGCGGCGAGGTAGCCTTTGTTTTTCAAAAACTTCAGGCCCTCCCTTGCCGCGGGCGTGCCGCCGAGAACCATCGAGTCGTATTCGACGGGCGCGCCGGGCGAGGCCGTCCTGCCGCGGGCGAGCGGAACTTTGTCCGACAGCAAATCGAGCCAGAAAACCATTTCGCCCGGCGTCATGCTGTTCTCGCGCACGAAATCGATCACGTCGAGCGTGACGGCCTCGATGCGCTCCTGTGTGGCGGGCGGCGCGAAATGGTGCCACACCGAGACACCGCCCAGAAACCCGATGACAATCAATCCGCACGCAAGCAGACGCCGAAGTGTCATGCGCCTGCGGCGGCGTGAGGAAGAACGGAGTTTGGATTTTGACATGGATTACAAAAATCTGGCACGCGAACATGGCGCTCCCCCGGAAGCGCCAATGGCTTTGCCCGCGAAACCAGACTGAAGAAAAGGACAGAGCAGAGAGAAGGGCAAAATGGCTTTTGCAGCGCGGACTTCCAGCCTGCATTGGCGGGCGGGCAAGCGCGCCCGCGAATCAGTTTTCCCGACGGTTTCGATGGCTATTTCATTTTTCCGGCTACAATTTCCCTTCGCATGAACACCGCCGAAAACGCCTGGCAATGGGTCGTCGCCAACAAGGAAACCCTGTGGGAAATCCTTGGTTGCATCCCGCTGCGAGAAATCATCACAAGCGTGTTCGCCGGCGCCGTCTGCGGGCTGTTGATCGGCGTGGCGCTTTGCGTGGTCTTGCAGAAAACCGGCCTGCTCACCCGCAGGACGAAGTGGCTGAATATCGTCGTCAAAATCAACTGGCTGTTCATCCCGGCGCTTCTCGTTTTCGCGGGCGCGCAAGTCGCGCTCGTGCGTTGCGCGTGGAAATCGGCCGACGGCATCATCGTGTCAAACGAAGCCGTCATTCGCAAATACACGGGCGAGTTTTTCGGACAGGTGCAGACCCGGCTCGACGCGTTGATCGAGGAAAGCCCATCGCTCAAGGACGCGTCGCTGAACACGCTCATCGACGCCGCAATCGACGGAACTGTCGCCGAAAGCGCGGCGGAAAATCCGTCCAAAGGCGCGGCGGAAAATCCGTCTGAAACCGCGGCGGAAAATCCGTCCGAAACCGCCCCCGCCGCACAATCCGCGTCACCGGCGGTCACGGAAAAAATCATGGGCTGGATCAGGCAAACCGCGCGATCCGCCTATCTCCGCGCCACCCTGAAAGCCGTCCTCTCCAAAACCGCGCAAAAAATTTCCGGCGCCGACAAAACAACCGTTGAAATGGCATTCAACAAAACCCTCGGCGAAATGACCGATGCAAACATCATCTGCAATTTCGCGCGCGAACGCCTCCGCCGTTTCATGTGGAGTTTCACCGCCGCCGTCCTCCTGCACACACTGCCTCTTCTCCTGGTTCCCGCCCTCGAAATCAGCCTCTCGAAATGGCGGAAATGGTAGCCGCGCAGCCGTCATTCCCGCGCTTGGCAGAGCAGGCGGGAGCGGCGGGTTGCACCATTTCCTGCCGCTCCTGCCTGCCCTGCCAATGCAGACTTGCAGGGCGGGGTGGGGCGGTTTCGGCGGGCGTTGCCGTCAGCAATGTTTCACTCCGGTTTCACGGAGCACCTCGATGAAATTGCGCATCTGCTGCGATGTTTCGCCCAACTTCCAGACCGCGTGTACTTGCAGCCGGAGACCGGGCATGTCGTCCTTTATCGGGCGCATGACCACCCCCTCTGCCTGCGACAGAAAGCTCATTTCCGGCAGCATCGACACGCCACCGCCGGCGGCCAGCATGGCGAGGTAGGCGTTGAAGCCGGCCACCTTCTTGATCGCTTTCGGCTCAAGTTTCTTTTCACGAAACAACGCCAGCATGTTATCGATGTGGCTGTCGTAGCGCATCACCGACAGCAAGGGATACTCCGCCATCCGGCACAGCGGGACTTGCTTCAACGACGCCAGCGGATGCTCTTTGCCCATGACCGCGTGTATCGCGGTGTCGATTACCAGCATGTGCCCGATGTCCTTCATGAGCGGGAGCTGCGGACCGTAGGCGAACCCTATCTGGATGGTCCCATCCTCCAGCGCCTTCATCTGCTCCAGCTCGACGTCAAGCTCCACGAGCGACACACTCACCTTCGGAAAACGCTCGTGAAAGCCGGTCAGCGCCTTCGACATGAAACTGAAACCGAAATGGCCGGGATTGCCGATGCGCAGGCATCCGCAGGCGCCGTGCGCGGCCTCCTTGGTGGCCTCCTCCAGCTTTCGCACCTGTTGCAACAAGGCCCGCGCCTCGTGCAGGAGCACCTCGCCCGCAGCGGTGAGGCGCACCATGGTCGTGTCGCGCTTGCACAACTGGACTTCGAGCAACCCCTCCAGCGCCTTGATCTGCACGCTCAACGCCGGGGCCGACACATGCAGCCGTTCCGCCGCCCGCCGGAAATTCAATTCCTCGGCCAGGGCCACAAAATATCGAAGATGACGCAATTCCATATATTATCCGGTTCGCCGCTGTTTTCGTTTTCGATGTCCCAAAGGCATGTTTTTCACGACACAACAACGAAAGACGGGCGAAAGACGGAGGAAATATAAAAAGCGTCTGTTTCCGTGAAAATCCGATAAATTGATGATTCTTACAAACTGATGTTACGCAGCCGGCGGATTTCGTAGGGCCTGACCTTGTGTCAGGCCGCGAATTGCCAGTGCGGCTCCCACGCGTTTGCAGTCTGACGCAAGGTCAGGCCCTGCGAGCCGCGTAACATCAGTTACAAAGTTTCTACGCGCTCCTGAACCTTGTGCCCGCGCTCCGGCGCTCGCCGGCTTCCTCCGTCTGACGCAGCCGGGTGGTTTTGTCTCCGCAGTGCCGGCACCGGTAGGAATCCCGGTAGGTGACCTTGCAGATGGAATATTCGTATATATGCTCGTCCCAGCCGCGGACACTGGTCGAGGTCTGCCCGCTTGCATTGGTTTTTGTGACGGTGTGCGTCCGGTAGGGAACATATGCAATTCTTTCGCCGGTTTTTTCCCTGCCAGTCTCGACACTGCCCGTTTTTTCCAAAATGTCCACGCACGCAAAACCGCACGCCTTGCAAAGACTCAAGCTCCTGTCGTAATCCTGGATTATATACCCGGTCTTGAACTCCTTTCTTTTGATAAAATTGATGATCAGATAAATAATGCCGAAAAATATGACGCTTGAAAACAGCGTGCGGAAAAAACTGACCGCAAACAGCGGAACATCCGGGCCGCCGGCGAGCACCATGACTCAGATGTCAATGCGTCCGTCGAATTTTTCAAACAGGAGGTGCATGGGCGCGTGCAACAGGCCGCCCGGCTCGCTCCAGCGCCGGAGGGTTTCGAGGACGTGCCGGTTTGAACAGCACGCCGGAAAAATAATATGCCGCCAGAAGCATGAAAAACGTGCTCCAGAACGCCGCTTTCGCCTTTCGCTCGCAGGCTTTGTTGTCGCGCAGGCGCGCCATGCTTTTCATGTATTGCGGGTCGGCTTCAATTTGCGCGAACAATGCCGCCGGATTGAATTTCACGTCGATGGGGCGGTAAAACTTCGCCGGGATTCTGACGTGGAGTTTGTCCGGAACGGAGTATTTTCTGAAATAACAAAAGACGAGCAAAACGACCGGGGCGATGAAGAGGAACTGGAACCGGGCCGGGTCGAGCAGGATTTTTTGCGACAGGAGGAGGTCTTTTTGCTCACCAGTCATATCGGCGTGGTTTTTCATCAAGTCGAAAAACAACGGCACGGCGGGGGAAAATGAAATGGCTGCGTAAAGCAAATCGACCAAAAGCAGCCCCAGCGCGGCCCGGAAGAGGATTTTATTGTATTTTAGGGAAAATATTTGTTTGTCGGTCATGATAGTAAAACCGCGATGCGTAACATCAGTTAATAACTGATGTCACGCAGCCGACATATTTCGTAGGGCCTGACCTTGTGTCAGGCCGCGAAGTACCAGTGTGGCCCCCCACGCGTGCGCGGCCTGACACAAGGTCAGGCCCTACGAGTTGCGTAACATCGGTTAATAACATTTTCGTCAGTTCACGCGCACTTCGGGGAAATTGTAATCGAAATAGTATTTTTCACCGTTGCCGGCGTCGAGTTTATCGGACATGAGACCCATGATGCCGCCGTAGCCGGTGTTTTCGCGCGGGGGCAGCGGTGTCACACCGTCGTGCGTGAGCGAGAAATGGCGCGTTTTGAAGGGCGGGAAAAACAGGGTGATTTCGGTCGCGTA
>JAISGL010000336.1 GCA_031263125.1 Opitutaceae bacterium
CGCGATGCGTTTTCGAAATGCAATATGCGGGCGCACGGCGTTTCGCGGGCAGAGATGCCCGCGCTCCCAGGAGCGGAATGGCCTTCGCGTTATCCTCGCCCAAACGTAGCGCAGGCTGCGTAACATCAGTTAGTAACTGATGTTACGCGAAGGCCGGTTTTTGCCCCGGCGCTACCGCTAAAAAGCAAGGAATATTACCAACTGATATATTCAAAAGAACGTATGCGAATTATCACGCGTTATGGGATACTAGTATCCCATAACGCGTGATAATTCGCATTACATTTCCTATAAATTTCGCAGCGATATAATACGAAAAAAGGCACGTTATGGGATACTAGGCAACCCCGTTGGGGTTGTGACAATTCTATCCTCTTTCCCAGGGTAGCGACTGCGTCGCAACCCTGGGCTTCACTAGGAAACGGCTTCGCCGTTTTTGCGGCCTGTTCATCCGTTCACGGCTTCCTTGCATTGAAAACGTCGGGGGGCCAAAAATGCTCCATATTATTGCATGTAGGGCGCGACTTGTGTCGCGCCGGGGAGGGGGGACTGCGTTGCGCGTCGCACGTCACACGTCGCACGTTACACGTCACGCGTCGCACGTCATGCGTCGCACGCGTCATGCGTCCGGCAGGTTGTTCAGGAATGTCAGGATTTCTTTCAGACGCGCCAGCGGTTTGGGGGCGGTGAGGCGCGGGAAACGCGTGCCGTGCATCACAAAATCATCGCGCCTGCCGGTGTTGCGCAGGCATTTCAGGCGCGTCGAGTCGGTTTCAACACTGAGGATGTTCTTCTGGCCGGCGCGGATGCGGATTTCGGTGACGAGGAAGAGCGCGCGCATTTCATTGCCGTACTTGCCGAAGCGGTCGCGGATGTCGTTCTCGATTTGCTTGAGCGACCCGGACGAGTCGGCGAGCGCGAGGCGGCGGTAGATGTCGATGCGCAGGCTCGTTTCCGATATGTACGCAACCGGTATGCGCGCCTGGATCGGCGCGATGGGGACGATGCCGCTGGATTCGTCCTCCGCGGCTTTGATCGCGATGTAGGAGGTGGCGTGGGCGGCACGGGCTGCCCCGGTGGATTGCATGTCACGAGGCGCCGGGCCGTGTTTTGCGGGACCCCAAGGCGACGACGCTTGCCGTGTGATCGCGAATTGCATGTCACGGGTTGCCGAGCCGTGTTTTGCGGGAGTATCAGAACAGGGAGCGGCGACTCGCGCCATGTACGATCCCGCGGGGGGGATGTTCGTGCTGCCTGATTCGTCCGCCTCCCCAACGCGCACGAAGTCCAGTTTCACGGTGGCGCGGATGGTCGCCGCGGTTTTTTCGCCTTTCAAGCGCGCCACCGACTGGCGCAGCAACTGGCAATACAGCTCGAAACCCACGCCGGCGATGTGGCCGCTTTGCTCCGCGCCGAGGAGGTTGCCCGCGCCGCGCAGTTCGAGGTCGCGCATCGCGATGCGGAAGCCGGCGCCGAGCTGGTTGTGCGAGCGCAGGGCGCTCAGGCGCTGGCGCGTGATTTCGACCAGTTGCGTGTGCCGGTGGAGGAGGAGATACGCGTAGGCTTGGTGCCTGAAGCGGCCCACGCGCCCGCGGAGTTGGTAGAGTTGCGAGAGGCCGAAGCGGTCCGCGCCTTCGATGATGATCGTGTTGCAGTTGGGGATGTCGAGGCCGCTTTCGATGATCGTGGTGCAGACGAGGACGTCGTATTTGCCCGCGACAAAATCGGTCATGACGTGTTCGAGTTCGTGTTCGTGCATGCGGCCGTGCCCGACGCCGATGCGGACGCGGGGCATCAGGTCGCGGAGGCGCGCGGCGAGGAGGTCGATTGTCTGCACGCGGTTGTGCAGATAAAATACCTGGCCGCCGCGGCGCAGTTCGTGGTCCACGGCTTCGATGATGATTTTTTCGTCGTAGGTTTTGACGATGGTCTGGATGGGGAGGCGGTTTGTCGGCGCGGTTTCGATGACGCTCATGTCGCGCGCGCCGGTGAGCGCCATGTAGAGCGTGCGCGGGATCGGCGTGGCGCTCATCGAGAGGATGTCCACGGTGGCGCGCATGGTTTTGAGGCGTTCCTTGTGTTTCACGCCGAAGCGTTGTTCCTCGTCGATGACGACGAGGCCGAGGTCGCGGAAGGAGACGTCGTTTTGGATGAGGCGGTGCGTGCCGATGAGGATGTCAACCTGGCCGGCGGCGGTGGCGGCGATGATTTTTTGCTGTTCGGAGCGCGTGCGGAAGCGGGAGACCATTTCGATGGTGATCGGGTAGCCGGCCATGCGTTCGCGAAAGGTGTTGAGGTGTTGTTGCGCGAGGACGGTGGTGGGGACGAGCACGGCGACCTGGCGGCTGTCCTGCACGGCTTTGAAGGCGGCGCGGATGGCGACTTCGGTTTTGCCGAAGCCGACGTCGCCGCAGATGAGGCGGTCCATGCCGCGGGGGCGTTCCATGTCGGCTTTTGTCTCGGCGATGGCGCGGAGCTGGTCGCGCGTTTCGGTGAAGGGGAACGAGGCTTCAAATTCCTTTTGCCACGCGGTGTCGGCGGCGAAGGCGTGCCCGGCCTGGGATTCGCGCGCGGCCTGGACGCGCAGGAGTTCGGCGGCGAGGTCGACGGTGGAGGCTTCGGCGGCGCGGCGTGTTTTTTCCCAGTTGCCGGCGCCGACGCGGCCGAGTTGCGGGCGCGTTTTCGCGAGGCCGACGTAGCGGCTGATGAGGTGCGATTCCTGGAGCGGGACGTGGAGCGTGACGCCGGCGTCGAATTCGAGCGAGATGACTTCGCCGATGCCGGTGGCGAGGTCGATTTTCGCGAGGCCGCGGTAGATGGCGATGCCGTGCTGGATGTGTACGACGAGGTCGCCTTCGACGAGTTCGGAGAAGTCGAGGAGGTGGTCGACTTGCGCGCGCTGGACGAGCGCGCGGTGTTGCGCGGCGGTGGCGCCGGGGTGGCGAGCGCGCTGGCGTCCGAAGAGTTCGGTTTCGGTGAGGTAGAGTTGGGAGCGCGGCGGTTTGGCGGAATGCGGCGCAGGCGGGCCGGCATGTGATTTTGCGCGCGAGGGTGCGGAGGATGAGGTGAGCGCGGAGGGGGTGGAATGCGCGGAGGGTGTGGGGAGTGAGGAGGGCGCTGAGAGTGTGGAGAGTGCTGAGGACGCGGAGGGTGCTGAGAGTGTGGAAGGCGCTGAGGGTAATGAGGGCGCAGAGAGTGCGGGGGGCGCGGAGGGCGCGTAGGGCGCGGACGGGGTTGTCTGTGAGGCATTGTTGTTATCGCCGCGCCATGTTATCCGGAAGCCTTCGTTCAGTGTTCCGCGCAGGTAGCGCGGCTTGATTTTTTTGAAGGCGGGGTCGCCGGCGAGGATTTCCTTGGCGCGGGTTTCCTCGCCTTCCTTGGCGGTGATGATCGTGAGCGCGTAACCGTCGCGCGTGACCCATTCGGCGACTTGTTTCAGGAAACGGGCGCGGGCGTTTTCCTCGGCCTGGAGGCGTTCGTTGGCGACGAGGTCGTTGGAGGGATATCCGCGATGGTGGACGAGGCTGTCGGTTTCCCAGACTGTTTCG
>JAISGL010000264.1 GCA_031263125.1 Opitutaceae bacterium
GACGGTGCGGCGAGCACAGCGGGCACGGTGGGCACGGCGGGCGCGGTAAACGCGGTGGACGCGGCGGGGAGGCGGGAGAAAAGTTCGAGGAGTTCGCGGTGGTTTTTTTCAGGGCGAAACATCGCACTGCAGAGGAGGCGCACGGGGGGGCTGGCTGCGGTATTCGATTCACCCGGACTCGCGGGCGGGACGCCCTCGCTACTCGAAATCACGGGCGGGACGCCCTCGCTACGCAAACTCATGGGCGGGACGCCCATGCTACTCGAACCCACGGGCTGGAAGCCCGTGCTACGCGAATCGGGCGGCGTTTTGGCACCATCACACGGGCTGACAACCTGTGGCACGGTTGCCTGTGGCATGTCCATGAGGAGCGCGTTGTGAATGACGGTGATTTTTCCGGCGGGAACGCTGTACGTTTCGCGGAGGATGCGGGCGGCTTCGTGGCTGTTGGCGATGGTGTGGCGCGTGGCGTGGAGCGAACGGGCGTAGGCGGCGGGGAGGGGTTTGCCGGTGCGCATGGTCGAGATGACGGCGACACGCGGGAAGGCGCGCGCGATGCGGCCGGCTTTGCAATTCGCCATGCGGCCCATGCAGAGCACGATTTGCGGAGCGAGGCGGCGGATTGTCGCGTGGAGCCGGGGGGCGAAAAAATCGAGGCGCGTGTCGATGGGTTGCAGGCTGCGGCATTTGAAATTGGCGGTCGGTCGCTGCTGTCCGGTGGAGACGCCGGATTGCGGCGCAAGCGCGCCGCCGGGACGAAAGGTGAGGAGCGTGACGTCGCAGCCGGATTCGGCGAGGGCGCGCGCGAGGTGGATGCTTTGCCGCTCGGTGCCGCCGTTGCGCAAGTAGTCTTGGAGGATTATGAGTTTTCTCATGAGGCGCGGAGTGTGCGGGATGTGCGGGATATGCGGAACGTGCGGGACGTGCAGGATGTGATTTTGACGGGCTGCTCTTCAGCGCCCCGTCCGCGAGATGTGCGAGATGTGCGGGATGTGCGGGATGTGCGGGATGTGATGACGGGTGTTGTCATGAAGTTGTCAACTGATGTTACGCGAAGGCCGGTTTTTGGGTAGGGCGGTCTCGCCGAGATCGCCGCGTTCGTCACCCGTGCTTCTCGGCGGTCTCGGCGGTCTCGGCAAGACCGCCCTGCCAAAAACCCTTTCTGCGCAACATCAGTTGTTAATTGGGCGGAAGGCAAGGCGGTGCGCGATGCTGTGTGTGATGCTGTGTGCGTTGCGGCGCGCGGGCGTGACGGGCGCGCCGGCGGGCGCCGGGTGTGTTTCCCGTTGACCGTGTGTATCAGTTGCGGTGACTTTGTTGCTCTGCAAATCCAATCAACCTTCAACGTTACTCATCTTTTCAACATGGCTGGTATTCAAGAATATGATCTGATTGTCATCGGCGGCGGCCCGGCGGGCTACGCGGGCGCGATTCGCGCGGGGCAGCTCGGCAAAAAGGTCGCGTGCATCGAGATGGAACGCGCGGGCGGCACGTGCCTGAACTGGGGGTGCATCCCGACGAAGGCGTTGCTGAAGAGCGCGGAGTTGTATCAGAAAATCAAGCACGCCGACGTCTACGGTCTGGGCGTGAAGGAGGTGTCGTTTGATTTCGCAAAGGTCATCGAGCGTTCGCGCGGCGTGTCGAACCAGATGGCCAGGGGCATTGAGTTTTTGTTCAGGAAAAACAAGGTCGATTACCTCGTGGGGCGCGCGACCATCAACGCGGCGGGCATGGTGTCGATCACGGAGGGCGGGCACAAGGGCAGGTTTTTCAAGACAAAAAACATCCTCGTCGCCACGGGTTGCAAGATGCGGCGCATCCCCGGTCTCGAATACGATGGCGTGAAGGTGATGACGTCGCGCGAGGCGCTCGCGGGCAAGTCGATGCCGGGGTCGGTGATCGTCGTCGGCGCGGGCGCGATCGGCGTGGAGTTTGCCTATTTCTACAATGCGCTTGGCGCGAAGGTGACGCTCGTCGAGATGCTGCCGCGGATCCTGCCGGTCGAGGACGAGGAGATTTCCAAAACGCTCACCCGCGCGCTCGTGAAGCAGGGCATCGACATTCACACGGACACGACGTGCGAAAACTTCCGCGTCGGCAAAAACGGCGTGAAGGTTGATTTGGTGATGGGCAATCCGGCGATGGCAAAAGACGACGGGGTGGCCGAACTGGCAAAGACCACGGTTGAGGCGGAGGTGCTGCTTTCCGCGATCGGCGTCGTCGCCAACATCGACGGTGTGTTCGCGCCCGCGCTCAAGCCGGAGCTTGACCGCAATTACCTGAAAGTCGGCGAGGATTATCAGACGAGCATCAAGGGCATATATGGCGCGGGCGACATCATCGGGCCGCCCTGGCTCGCGCACGTGGCGACGTTCGAGGCCGTGAGCGCGGTGAATGGCATGTTCGGTCACGGCGCGCCGAAGCGCGTGAAGGTTTTTCCGGGATGCACGTATTGCCAGCCGCAGGTGTCGAGCACGGGGCTTACGGAGAAGGCGGCGAAGGAAAAAGGTCTCGACGTGAAGGTGGGCAAGTTCCCGTTCACCGCGTCGGGCAAGGCGGTGGCGTCCGCCGAGAGCGAGGGATTTGTCAAGGTGATCAGCGACGCGAAGACGGGCGAGATTTACGGCGCGCACATCATCGGCTCGGAAGCGACCGAGTTGATCGCCGAGTATGGACTCGCGGTCGAAATGGAGGCGACGGTTGACGAGATTCACCAGACGATCCACGCCCACCCGACATTGAGCGAAGCCGTGATGGAAGCCGCCGCAGCCACGCTGGGCGAGGCGATCCATATTTGATTTTGGATCTGATGTTACGTGATGCGTAGGGCCTGACC
>JAISGL010000029.1 GCA_031263125.1 Opitutaceae bacterium
CGCGGAGGTTGATTTGGAAATCATAAAAAAGGTCGCCTGTCGGCGGCGGTTTTGAAAAAGATCGAGGCCGCACAACATGCCACCGGACGCCACAGATATCAATGAGCCTTTGAGTTTGAAGGGAAAGGTGCGCCGCCTTTCCAACAAGCCCGGCGTGTACCTGATGAAGGACCGGCTCGGACGCATCCTCTACGTGGGCAAGGCGAAGAACCTGAAGAAGCGCGTCTCATCGTATTTCACACCCTCGCGCGCCGCGATGGTCACGCAACCGAAAATCCGCGCGCTCATCGGCTTGATCGCCGACTTCGACACGATCGAGGTGAAGTCCGAACCCGAGGCGATCCTGCTCGAGGGCCGCCTCATCAAGCAGTGGAAACCGAAATACAACACCGATTTCATCGACGACAAACGCTTCCTGATCGTGCGCGTCGATCCGCGCGAGGAACTGCCGCGCATCCGCCTGACGCGCATCCGCAAGGACACCGTCTCGCGCTACTTCGGCCCGTTCGCGCATTCCGGCCCGCTGCGCAAAACGCTCGCGCAAATGCGCCGCCAGTTCGGCGTGCTTCTGGCCGACTCGGCCCCGCAAAAACTTCCCGACGGACGCTGGCAGCTCTACGACGACATCCGGCAGGAAATCTACGGCGAGCACGCGAACATCGTCACCGCCGGCGAGTATCGCGCGCGCGTCGAGGCCGCGTGCGCGTTTCTCGAAGGCAAATCGCGCGAGTGGCTGAAGGCGTTGAAAAACGAAATGCTCGCCGCCGCCGGGAAACACGAATTTGAAAAAGCCGCCGGGCTGCGCGACGTCGTTTTCGCCCTCGAAAAAACGCTCGCGCCCGCGCGCCGTTTTGAACGCGATCAGGATGTCATCCACGCCGGCGCCGACGCGCTGGAGGCGTTGCGCGCCGCGCTCGGGTTGCCCGCGCCGCCCGCGCACATGGAGTGTTTTGATATTTCGCACATCTCGGGCACGTTTGTCGTGGCGTCGTGCGTGCATTTCACCGTGGGGCGTCCCGACAAAAACAATTACCGCCGTTTCCGCATAAAAAGTTTCACGGGCAACGACGACTTTCGCGCGATGGAGGAGGTCGTGGGCCGCCGCTACGGACGCCTGCACAACGAGGACAAAACGTTTCCGAATCTCGTCGTGATCGACGGCGGGCGCGGCCAGGTCGCCGCCGCGCTGAAGGCGTTCATCGCGCGGGACATCGAACCGCCCGCGCTCATCGGCCTCGCGAAAAAACACGAGACGATCATTTTCCCCGACGCGCGCCCGCCGCTGAACCTGCCGCTCACGCATCCGGGCCTGCGGTTGTTGCAGCGCCTGCGCGACGAGGCGCACCGTTTTGCCAACACCTACAACGCCGACCTGCGCTCAAAAAAAATCCGCGAGAGCGTGCTGGACGATTTTCCCGGCATGGGCGAAGTGCGCCGCGCCACGCTCATGGCGCATTTCGGCGACATCGACAGGCTGCGCGCCGCGAGCGTCAAAAAAATCGCCGGGGTCAAAGGCTTCGGCGAAAAAACGGCCGCCGAATTGTGGGCGTTTTTGCATCCGCAGGAATCGTAGGGCGGGCGGTTTCCGGCAGGGCATCCGCATCCGCATCCGCATCTGCATCCGTCACGGGCAAAGCGCCTGGGCGCGCCCTTATTTTTGGCGCGCGTCCGGCGCATTTTTCGCCCTGCGCGCGGCGCGCCAGCTTTCGCGGTGCTTGCGAATCCAATCCAGCAACGCGCGCTCAAAACCGATGTCGTAACCGAGGCGCTCCGACTCGAGCCACTTGTGACGCAGTATCTCCTCCCGCTCCGCCAAGAATTCCTGATAGAGGGAAGACCGCTTAACGAAATCGCGCGAATGCTCAGGCTCGTTGGGCTGGAGGGCTGTCATGACTAACACGGCTGAAAAAAATTAAGAGTTGAATCTTGGATGGACGTTGACTGTTCGCCGGCAACCCTCCTGCCAAAAAATTTGCCATGCGTTCAATTTGATTTTCGAAGCCGCAATAATGCGGCTGCTGTCTTCACATGCCAGAAAAATCTCACATAAAAATGTATTTTCATGACGCCTCTGTGCAGCGGCATTGGAGCATGTTTATGCGCGATGCCCCGACATCTTGCGCAAGACAACGCCGTTGCGCCCACGGCACTGTCAGCGAAGTCATGTTCGGGCGGAAATTTGAAAACCGCCTCCGTCCATTTTTCAAACCGCCCGCAACATTATCAGCGCGCCGAAAACCCTCGCGCTCACACCGGACAGGACGCATGTGTATTCAAATTCCAATAGCCAAATCCCAGTAGCCAAATTCCAGTAGCAAAATCCCAAATCCCAAACTCCAAATTCCAACGACCAAACTCCAATAAACAGAATCCAAAGTATCATCATGCCATTTCCAAAAAACTTCACCTGGGGCGTTGCCGCCGCCGCTTATCAAATCGAAGGCGCCGCCGCGAGCGATGGACGCGGGCCGTCCGTTTGGGACGATTTTTCATATCAACCCGGAAACGTTTTCGAAGATCACAACGGCGACGTCGCCTGCGATCATTACCACCGCTACCGCGAGGACGTCGCGCTGATGCGCGAACTTGGCGCGGGCGCATACCGGCTGTCGCTCTCGTGGTCGCGCATTCTTCCCGACGGTGTCGGAAAACCCAACGCCAGGGGACTCGCGTTTTATGACAGGCTGATCGATGCGCTGCTCGCCGCGAAAATCACGCCCTGGGTCACGCTTTTCCACTGGGATTTTCCCAGCGCGCTCCAGCAACGCGGAGGTTTTCTCAATCGCGATGCCGCCGACTGGTTCGGCGGATATGCCGCGCTCGTTGCCTCGCGCCTCGGCGATCGCGTGAAACACTGGATGACGGTCAACGAGCCGCCCTGCGTCATCGGGAACGGTTATCAGCAGGGCGAGTTTGCGCCCGGCCTGAAACTTCCGCACGCCGGCTGTCTGCTCGCGGCGCACAATCTCCTGCGGGCGCACGGTCGCGGCGTGCAGGCGTTGCGCGCCGGTTGCAAGGGCAGGGTGCAAATCTCCATCGCGCAAACATCGCGCGAACGCATCCCCGCCGACCGCGACAATCCGCGCGACATCGAGGCCGCGCGCGCTGATTATTTTTCCGCGACAAGGCGCGATTTGTGGAATCTTTCGTGGTGGGCCGATCCGGTGGTGTTCGGCAGATATCCCGACGACGGGATCGAGGCGTTTGCTGCCGAAATGCCGCGCATCGGGAGCGGCGACATGAGGCTCATTTCGCAGAAGATCGATTATCTTGCGTACAACTGCTACTCGGGCTGGCCCGTGCGCGCGGATGCGAAAGGGCGCGCGGAAAAAATCCCCGGCGGCTTTGGTCCCGGCAATCCGCGCGGCACGCTTCCGTGGTTGCAGGTCGCGCCGCAGGCTCCGTATTGGGCGGCGCGTTTTCAGACGGAGCGTTACAAGCTGCCGTTCGTGTTTTCGGAAAACGGCTGGTGCGGCACGGATTTCGTCCACCTCGACGGCGCGGTGCATGATCCGCAGCGCATCGATTTCATGACGCGTTATCTTCGCGAAATCCGCCGCGCGTGCGACGAGGGCGTGCCGGTCGCGGGTTATTTTTATTGGTCGATTCTGGACAACTTCGAGTGGACCCAGGGCTACAAGGATCGTTTCGGTTTGGTGCATGTCGATTACACGACGCAAAAGCGCACGCCGAAAGATTCGTATTATTGGTACCGCGACACGATTCGCGCGAATGGCGCGAACGTGTGACGCATCGGAGGCAAACATCGGGAACAATCCGCGGGCGATCCGAGGGCGATATGGGAGCGATTCGGGGGCGATTCGGGAGCGATCCAGCCTTCCCCACCTGATGTTACGCAGCGCGTAGGGCCTGACCTTGTGTCAGGCCGCGAATTACCAATGTGGCCTCCTTCGCGAGCACGGCCTGACACAAGGTCAGGCCCTGCGAAAACTGCCGACCGCGTAACATCAGTTATTAACTGACGTTACACGGCAGCACCTGGGAGCGCGGGCATCTTTGCCCGCGATGCGTTTTCGATATACAATAGACACGTTGTGGTATAAAAATCAAGAGAAAGCTCCGCTCCCGGAGACCTTTCAGGTGATGGCGTAATTCCACAGGCCGGCGGCCAGCACATTGAACCGGTCGTCGGTTTTTGGCA
>JAISGL010000214.1 GCA_031263125.1 Opitutaceae bacterium
CCTCCGTCCTCTGACCACAACCTTCAGCCCTTCAGCCTTTCAGTCCTTCAGCCCTTTCCACCATGGCCCGATTCCAAAGACGCCCGCGACAGTCGCACCCGATTGCAGAGTTGAACGTCACCAACCTGATCGACCTCGGCTTCACGCTGCTCATCATCTTCATGATTGCCACGCCCCTGATCAACCAGGAGCAAACCATCCCCGTAAACCTCCCCGTCGAATCGCGCGGCGACACGCAAAAACCGCCCCCCGGCACCCGGTTCATCGCAGTCACCATCCGCGAAGGCGGCGACTACTTCATCGACCAGCAAAACGTCAACCTCACCGAACTCCGCACCCGCCTCAAGGCCCTCGGCGCAAACCCGGAAAACGTCGTCATCCGCATCCGTGCCGACGGCAACGTGCCCTACCAGAAAATCATTTCGCTCATCGACGACCTCAAAAAGAACAACCTCAGCAAAGTCACCTTCGACACCCAGGCCGGCTCGTAAAAGCCTGAAGACCTGAAAAGCTGAAAGCCTGAAAAAGAAAATTACTAATTACTAATTACTAATTATACAAACCATCCTCCCGCCATCCTCCCACCATGCATCGCCCTTCATTCGCAATTCATAATTAGTAATTGGTAATTAGTAATTAGTAATTTTTCAAAATGTCCCGCACCGTTGTCATCGCAGGCCGTCCCAATGTCGGCAAAAGCCGCCTCTTCAACCGCCTCGCGCGCAAACGCATCTCCATCGTCCACGACCAGCCCGGCATCACGCGCGACATCGTCACCACGCGCGTCGCCGACGGCGACTACACGCTCCAGGACACCGGCGGCCTCGGCCTCAAAGGCGGCGAAACTCCCGCGCAACTCATCGCCGCCTCCGAAAAACAAGTCGCCTTCGCCATCGACACCGCGACGCTCATCCTCTTCGTCGTCGACGGACTCGAAGGTCTCACCGCGTCCGACATCCGCATCGCCGCCGAACTCCGCAAAAGCAAAAAAAGCGTCCTCCTCGTCGTAAACAAAGCCGATTTCGGCGAAGAAAAAATCGACCTCTCCGAAGCCTACCGCCTCGGCCTCGGCGACCCCCTCTTCGTTTCCGCCGAACACGGCCGCGGCGAAACCGCCCTCCGCGAAGCCATCCTAAAAAGCCTGGAAGCAGAAGAGGAAAAGGCTGAAAGGCTGAATGCTGAAGGGCTGAAAGCTGAAACCCAAACCATCCCCGCCGCCACCGCCAACGCCGCAGCTGCCCCCGCCGCCGGCGCCCCCCTTAACCCCCAACCTTCCCACGCCCAACCTTCAGCCCTTCAGCCTTCAGCCCTTCAGCCCTTTCCTTCAGCCCTTCAGCCCTTTCCTCCGGCCTTTCAGCCCTTTTCTTCCCTTTGCGTCTGCTTCATCGGACGCCCCAACGTCGGCAAATCCTCCCTCTCCAACCGCCTCCTCAAAAGCGACCGCCTCATTGTCAGCGACATCCCCGGCACGACCCGCGACGCCGTCTCGCACGACTTCACGTTTCGCGGACGCGACAAAAAACTCCACGACTTCCGCCTCATCGACACCGCCGGCATCAAAGCCGCCACCAAACTCGCCTCCCCCGTCGAGTATTTCTCACGCCTCCGCTCGCTCGACTCCATCAAGGAAACCGACGTCGTCTTCCTCGTCCTCGACGCCATGGACGGCGTCACGCAGCAGGACAAAGCCATCGCCGGCGAAGCGATAAAAGAGCGCAAACCCATCATCGTCGTCGTCAACAAATGGGACCTCGTGCATAAAGCCTTCGCCGACGGCGCGACCGCGGGCACCGCGCTCCGCCACTTCCGCAACGAACGCGAATATCGAGAAAAATACGAAAAAGCCGTCTTTGAACGCCTCTATTTCACGCCCGGCGCGCCCCTGATATTTGTCTCGGCCACGAGCGGCCATGAAGTCTCGCGCATGTTGAACAGCGCGGTGAAACTCCACCGCACGCTCGACAGAAAAATCCCCACCGCGCGCCTCAACCAACGCCTCATCCACCTCGCCGAACGCACGCCGCCGCCCGCCGTCGCCGGACGCCGCTTCCGCATCTACTACGCCACGCAGACAGGCACGCGCCCCTTCCGCATAAAAATCTTCTGCAACCGCGAAGGCCATCTGGCCGAAAGCTACCGCCGCTACCTCGAAGCCGGCATCGTCGAAGAGTTCGACCTCCACGGCTGCCCCGTCTATTTCGACCTCGTTGGCAAAAAGAAAGACCCGGAGCGCGCCGGTGAGTACAGCGAAGAAAAACGCGCCCACCTCGCCCGCCTCCGCCAAAACAAACCCGTCCCGCCCGGCCAAAACGACGCCCTTGGCGAAAACTACGACCCCGGCGACGACGCCCCCTTTGAAACCATCGAAGACTGAAACCCCGGAACGCGGATATGCAGCCATGACCATGAGTAACTGAGGTTACGCAGCCCGTAGGGCCTGACCTTGTGTCAGGCCGCGACTTACCCATGTGGCCTCCTTCGCGAGCACGGCCTGACACAAGGTCAGGCACTACGAAAACCGCAGGCTGCGTAACATCAGCCAGTGACAAACTGACTGGCGTTCCCGATCGCAACGCGTGGTTTTGCCGGCGAACGAGGCAAACGCGGCGAGGCGCGTTGCGCCTCGTCCGGAAGCGTGCTCATGTCGCCGTTTCAGTGTAGCACGATTCGCGGATCACGGTCACTCGCCCGGCAGCGTGCTCATGTCGCCGTTTCCGTGTAGCGCGATTCGCGGATCACGGTCACTTTGATTGTGCTCGGATATTGCAGCTCGCCTTCGATCTTGCGGCGGAGTTCGCGGGCGAGTTCGCGCGCCTGGTCGTCCGAGACGTATTGCGGCGACACGATGACGCGGATTTCACGGCCCGCCTGAATCGCATACGCCTGCTGCACGCCGTCAAGGCTGAGCGCGAGTTTTTCCAGGCGGTCGAGCCGCTGGATGTAGTTCGCCATCGCCTCGGCGCGGGCGCCGGGGCGGATCGAGGAAATCGTGTCGGCGAGAATGACGAGGCCGGCGTAGACGGTTTCGGGTTTCACCTCCTCGTGGTGCGCGGCGACGGCGTTGACGACGATGGGCGTTTCGCCGTGGCGTTTCACGAACTCGGCGCCGATGGTCGCGTGGCTGCCCTCGTATTCGCCGTCGACGGCCTTGCCGATGTCGTGGAGCAGGCCGGCGCGTTTCGCGATGTTCGGGTCGAGGCCGGTTTCGCTCGCGATCATCGAGGCGAGGAAGCCCACTTCGATGGAGTGGTCGAGCACGTTTTGCGTGTAGGAAAAACGATACTTCAGCTTGCCGAGGAGGTTTGTGATTTCGGGATGCAGGCCCGTGACACCGAGGCGTTCGACGGCGGCTTCGCCGGCCTGCCGCACGTTGACGTTCACTTCCTCGGCGGCGCTGTTGACGAACTCCTCGATGCTCGCCGGGTGGATGCGTCCGTCTTTCACGAGGCCGTCCAGGGCGATGCGGGCGATTTCGCGGCGCACGGGGTCGAACGACGAGATGAGCACCATCTGCGGTGTTTCGTCGATGAGGAGCGTGACGCCGGTGACTGCTTCAAAGGCTTTGATGTTGCGACCTTCGCGTCCGATGATGCGGCCCTTCATTTCGTCGTTGGGCAGTTGCACGATCGTGGCGGTGATGTCGGCGTTGGGCTTCGAGGCCATGCGTTGCATCGAGGCGATGAGGATGCGGCGCGCCTCCATGTCGAGGTCGCGTTCGGAGCGCTCAAGCGTCTCGCGTTTGAGGAGGCGCAACTCTTCCTGGCATTCCAGCATGACCTCCTCGCGCAGGGTTTTCCTGATTTCCTCGGCGTCCATTTGCGACATGCCTTCGAGGCGTTTGCGCAGGATTTTGGATGTGTCGCGCAACACGTCGCGCGCCTGGCGGATGGCGGCGTTTTCGCGGGAGAGGCGTTCCTGTCTTTGTTCGAGTTGGTGGTCGAGCAGCGCGAGCGATTCCTCGTGCGCGCGGATTTCGCGCAGTTTGATGTCGGTCTCGATTTCGCGGCGGTCGAACTCGCGCGTCATCTCGGCGCGTTTTTCCTGCAATTCCTCCTCGGCTTTCTGGCGCAGTTCGTGCGCGTCCACCGCGGCCTCGCGGCGGGCCACGTCGATGAGCTGGTTTGCCTGTTGCCCGGCCATGCGGCGCGAGTAGCGCGTGAGCAGCAGCGAAACCACAATGCCCAGCACGACGCCCGCGATGCCCGCGATGACAAATACCCAGACGGGGCCAAATTCGTCCCAGAGTGTCGTGGCTGCTGCGACGTCTACAAACATGGCGCTTGGTGATTTCAAGGACGCGCAAGGTAAAATGCCGCCCGCAAAGTTCAATCCTTTCTTACACAAACGTCCGGCCAGGCCAGCGCGATGACCTCGGCGATGCGCGCGCGCGCCGCCGCCTCGCCGTCCGTCGCAATCGTCTGCGCCACCACGTAGGCCCACCGGTCGGCGCGCAGGTGAAACAGGCGGTCGCGCATCCCGCGCCAAAGCATTCCGGCGTGCGTCGCCTCCGTGCCGCCGCTCCCCGCGAACCAGCAGGCAAACACGGCGGGGACGACCGCGGGCGCGCGGCTGCCCGGCATGACAATCTCTTTTTCAATGTGCAGCAAAGTGGCTTCGAGCGTCGTGCCGTCGGGCAACGTGAACCGTGCGGTGTCGCGGCCCTTGATTGTCCAGCCTTGTCCGACGAGGCAGATTTCCGGGCGGTGGATCGAGGTGCGGTCGCGTCCGCTGAGGACGATTGAGAAAAAAACCCGCCCATCTTTCGGGTTGGCGAGGCGCTCGTAATTTTTGCGCGCGAAGCCCGTGTCCGGCGGCAGCAACTCGCGCTCCACCGCGCTGACTTCGACGTCGCGCCCGCCCCACGCCGTGCCCAAAAACGGCGGCAACGGCGCCGGATTCACGCCGTCGCCGGCCAGCCGCACGCCCGCCGCGGCGCGCGTGGCGAGCGTGTCCAGCCGCGTCGTCGCAAATGCGGCGAGCGCGGCAAAAAGACAAACGCATGCGGCGACGGCGGCGATTTGCGATTGGGCGACTTGCGCGTGGGTGGCTTGCGGTTGGGTGGCTTGCGATTGGGAGGCTTGCGATTGGGCGGCTCGTGCGTGGGCGGCTCGTGCGTGGGTGGCTTGCGCGTGGGTGGCTCGTGCGTGGGCGGCGGAGCTTTGTGGCGACGTTGCGGGCAGTGCAATCGAAGTGGCGTTTGTGTTCGCAGATGCAGCCGTGTTTGCGTTCGCAGCTGTGTTTGCGTTCGCAGCTGCGTTCGCGTTTGCAGCCTCATTCGTCTTCGCGTTCGCAGCGGCAACCGCATTCGCATCCGCATCCGCATCTCCCGCATTCGCATCTCCCAACGGCGTCGCGAAACTCCGCACTGCTCCATCCCGCTTCTCGCGCAGCAGACGCGCGACGCCCAGCGTCAGTGCAAAGACAACCGCAAACACGATCCAGCCCGACCAGTCATGCACGCGTCCGCCCGCCGCGTGCCCGAACCATTCGCCGGCGAGCACAATCACGCCGATGCGCGCGACGTTGCCGGCAAACACAAACGGCACGCACGACACAACCAGCGCAACGCGCCGCCACCACGAATGCAGCCCGAGGTATCCGGTGAGCAACGCCATCGCGAGCAACGCCACGAACGACCGCACGCCGGAGCACGCCGCGGCCACGTCGTATTGGAAATTGCCGTCGGGCGAAAACAGTTGCGTGCCATTGCGAACCACGTCGATGCCGGTCGCGTGCGCGAGCGTGTCCACCGTGCCCACGACGCCGAGCCGCAGATAAAATCCAAGCGTGTCGAGAAACCCAAACGGAATCGCGAGCAACATGAATCCAAGCGGAAAAAAAGCGGCGCGCGCCAGCGAGGGTGAAAACGCGCGCGCCAGCGAGGATGAGGGCGAGGGTGCCAGCGAGGATGAAGGTGAGGACGAAGGTGAAAGTGAGAGCGAAGGCGAAGATGAGGATGAGGGTGAAGATAAGGGTGAAGGTGAGGATGAGGGCGAGTGTGAGGGCGAATACGAGGGTGAATGTGAGGGTGAGGGTGAGGGCGAGGGCGAGGATGAGGATGAAGGCGAGGGCGAGGGTGAGCGTGAGCGTGCGGCGGTTTTTCCGACTGCGTCGACAAGCGCGATCACGCCCCACGCGAACACCAGCAGCGCCACGATGGACACGCGCGTCTGTTGCATCGCATAACCGGCGACATGCAGCGCGAGGGCGCCAAACATGGCAGGCGCCACGTAGCGCAGGCTGCCAAGCCTGCCGGTCCGGGCGAAACCGGCAAACGCAGACCTGCCGCGCCGCGCCGCGCCGGCAGTGTCCGCGTCGCGCACATTTCGCCAGAACAGCCACGCGGCCACGGCAACGACGAGCGGGCCGTGTTGTGTTTCCGAGGCCGGGTCAAACCACTGCCAGCCCCACCACCAGAAAAGCGAATGCGTGTGGATGTAGCCGCGCGTGGCGTTGCCAAAAAACTGAAACACGACCAGCCCCGCCAGTGCGCAAACGAGCACGGGCAGCCAGGGCAAAACGCGATTCATGCGCGGATTCACTTCCATCGGTGCCCGCGACACTCACGGAAACCCCATCCTTTTGCAACCTTCCCAACGGGCACAAGCGAAGCCTTTGGCATAACGGCTGCAATGCAGACAGACACAATCTGTCCGTGCGGTTGGGTGCAAACGGGTGTAATTGAGGAGGGTAGCTACGGCGAAGCCGTTGCCTATTGAAGCCCAAGGCTGGCGACAACTGTCGCCTGCCTTGGGAAATCCAATAATAAAATCAGACACGTTATCTGCAATGAAATAAAGTCCGCAAAAAAACATCCGCATGCTTGCCTATATTTTATCATCGCAAATGATAATTGACGCGCTTAAATCAGCTGCCAGTCGCGGAATAAAGATTAGGATGTCACTTGATTATAACATGTCGTGTGAACGGGTTTATTATAAGGATATAAAGCGTGTTGAAATTCGCTTTTCTCCACCTCCGATGGTGCAGCATAATAAAATAATGATATTTGATGACGAAACTGTTCTTACTGGCTCCGCCAATTTTACGAATGCCGTGGATTCCAGAAATTACGAAAATATGATTTTGATAAGAAACGCCCCGGAAATCATGGCTGAATATATCAAGCGATTTGAATTCTATTGGAATAATTCCAGAGACACCGAATCACCGCCAGACCTCTTTTGACCGGTACGCCGCGCAACCAAATTCACGCCTCGATGTCCGGAGGCCGGCCTGCGCGCTTATTGTCGGCGGCAAGATTCTTGTAATACGCCTTCCTGACGAATGTCATGACCTGCCCAACCTCCATGCCGAACCTTCCGGCATGGAGGTTGCATGCCTGTCTCCATGCCTCAAGCCGGGTGTCGTTTTGCAATGGTGTCGCCTCTTTGAGCAAGGAATATAACGCAATGAGCTTTTCAAGTTCCGGCGTCATTTGGGAATAAAGTAATAATAATATGGTTATTTTAATTAAGGAAAAACGTCTTTAGGGCACTTTGAAAAACAGTTTAAAAACCAAACCAATAAATTAACCACGGATTACACGGATTTACACGGA
>JAISGL010000243.1 GCA_031263125.1 Opitutaceae bacterium
CCAATAAAATCCAATGCGCCGCCGCTCCTTTGCCCTTTTCGCAATACCTGCCAGCGTCAACACCAGCGCCATCACCAGCGTCATCGCCGGCGTCAACACCAGCGTTGTCGCCGGCGTCATCGCGGTTGCTTTCGCAGCGTTGCCGTGCCGTTTGTTTGCCGCGCCGGCAAAGTCCGGCGAAATCGCGGCGGTGATTCGCAAGGCGTTCGCCGCCGCCAGTCCCGGCACGATCATCGAAGTGCCCGACGGCGTCTACGATTCGCCCGGCAGCATCAAGATCGCTACCAAAGGCGCCACCGCCAAGGGCACCGCGCGCGGCCCGATCACGCTTCGCGCGGCCACGCCGGGCGGCGTTACGTTCACGGGCGACGCGCAATTTGTGATCGAATCCGACCACGTGGTGATTTCCGGGTTTCGTTTCACCAACGGCAAGCCCGCCCGCAACGGCGGCGTTTTCGAAATCAAGGGCAACCACAACCGCGTCACCGATTGCGCGATCATCGACTACAATCTCGGGCAGGCCGCAAACGGCCCCGGCTCCACGTTCTGGGTCGCCCTTCGCGGCCAGCACAACCGCGTCGACCACTGCCTCTTCAAGGGCAAGACGAGCCAGGGCGTGCTCCTCTTCGTGCAACGCCCCACCGACGCGCCCGATTACGCACGAATCGACCACAACGTCTTCCGCGACATCCCCGAAGGCGGCGGCAACGGCTACGAGACCATCCGCATCGGCACCAGCGAAAAATCGCAAAGTGACTCCCTCTCGACCGTGTCCGAAAATTTTTTTGAAAACTGCGACGGCGAGATCGAAATCATCTCGGTCAAGTCCGGCAAAAACACCATCCGCGACAACACCTTCATCAACTGCCGCGGCTCGCTCACCCTCCGCCACGGCTCCAACAGCATCGTCACCGGAAACATTTTTCTCATCACCGGCGGCGACATCACCGGCGGCGACCAGGCCAGGGCCGCCACCACCAAAGTCACCGCCAGAAAAACCGAATGCTGCGGCATCCGCATCAACGACCTCGGCCACCTCGTCGAAAACAATTACATCTCCGGCATCCGCACCAAAGGCAACGCCCACCGCGGCGGCATCGTGCTCATGTCCAGCGAAGGCGTGGGCAAACTCGAAGTCTTCAAACACTGGCGCGTGAAAGACATCACCATCCGCCGCAACACCATCATTGATTGCCAGCACTCCTTCGTCTACGGCGGCGGCAATTACGGCACGCCCCCGCTCTCCGCCACGTTTGAAAAAAATCTCGTCGCCCGCCCCGTGGGTGACGTCGTGCGCGCCATCACGCCGCTCCTCCATCCGGCCTACAACAACGAACTCTACATCGGCGCGCCCCCCGGCATCGACCCCGTTCCCGCCGGCATCGACACCACGACCGATCCGCGACTCATCTCGAAAAACATCAACGGCCACATCCTCCACTTCCCCGCCGCCCTCGACGCCGGCGCTTCCGCCGCCGGACTGAAACCGCTCCTCGAAACCGACGCCGGCACGAGTTATAAAAATTAGAATCTGTCTCACATCCGCACTCCCTCCCTCTCGCGCTTCCGCGCACGCCGCCGACGCGGCAGCGCCCCAATCCAAAATCCAGTTCCGAGCGAAACGACAACTTCATCCAAAATCCAAAATTTCCAAAATCTCTCCACCATGAACAAAGAACCCGCCAAAGAACCCGCCAACACATCCGCCAACGCACCCGTCGGCGAACTCGCCGGCAAAGTCGCCATCGTGACAGGCGGCGCCCGTGACATCGGACGCGCCGTCTCCATCAAACTTGCCTCCCTCGGCGCCTCCGTTGTTGTCAATTACAACAGCAACAAGGCCAACGCCGATGAAACCCTCGCCGCCATCGCAGCACTCGCGACCGGCCCGGCCAGCGGCGGACGCGCCATCGCCGTGCAAGCCGACGTTTCCAAATCCGCCGGCACCACCCACCTCGTCGCCGAAACCGTGAAAGCCTTCGGCCCGCAAATCCACATCCTCGTCAACGTCGCCGGCGGCATGGTCGCGCGCAAAACCATCGCCGAGCAGGACGAAGCCTTTTTCGACCTCGTCATGGGCATCAACTTCAAGAGCGCGTTTCTCGTCACGAAAGCCGTTTCGCCGCATATGCCCGACGGCGGCGCGATCGTGAATTTCTCCTCGCAGGCCGCGCGCGACGGCGGCGGCCCCGGCGCCAGCTTCTACGCCGCGTCGAAAGCCGCGGTCAGCAACTACACCCGCTCGCTCGCCAAGGAATTCGCCCCGCGCAAAATCCGCGTCAACTGCGTCGCCCCCGGCATGATCGGCACGCATTTCCACGACACCTTCACCAAGCCCGAAGTCCGCGCCAAAGTTGCCGGCATGACCCCACTCGGACGCGAAGGCCGCCCCGCCGAAGTCGCCGAACTCGCCGCGTTCCTCGCGAGCGACCGCGCCAGTTTCATCAACGGCGAATCCGTCGAAATAAACGGCGGCATTTTCTTCGCATGATTTTTTTATGATCGGGGCTGATCTGTCCGATCGGTCGGATCGGTCGGATCAGCCCGATCCCAAAAAAACTCCGCCACCCTCGCCACTCTCCCGCCACCCTTCGCCACCCTCTCGCCACTCCCCGCCACCCTCCGCCACGCCACTCTCCTCTCCGCCATGCGCCGCCACACCCTCATCACCCACGCCCTCACCCTCGCCCTCTTCAGCCTTTCAGCCCTTCAGTCCTTCAGCCTTTCCGCCCCCGGCGCTCCGCGCCGGCACCCCTGCCTCGTCCTCACTCCCGCCGAGCAAGGCGTCATCAAACAAAACCTCGGCAAATACCCGCTCTTCGATGCCGCTTACCGACGCGCCGTTGCCGCCGTCGACACCGCACTCGCAAACCCCATCGACGTCCCCGCGCCCAAGGACGCCGCCGGCTACACCCACGAACGCCACAAACGCAACTATGCCGAAATGCAGGCCGCCGGATTCCTCTACCAAATCACCGGCGACAAAAAATATTTCAACTTCGTCAAAACCCACCTCGACCGCTACGCCGCCCTCTACCCCATGCTAGGCGCGCACCCCGCCGCCAAGGAGCAATCCGCCGGCAAAATCTTCTGGCAAAGCCTCAACGAAACCGTGTGGCTCGTGAACGTCTCCCAAGCCTACGACTGCGTCTACGACGACCTCGCGCCCGCCGACCGCGCCCGCTACGAACAAAACCTCTTCCGCCCCATGGTGACATTCCTCACCGAGACCCGCGGCAACGAACTCGACCGCATCCACAACCACGGCACATGGACCGCCGCCGCCATCGGCATGATCGGCTGCGTCATGGACGACGACATCCTCGTGAAAAAAGCCCTCCACGGATCGCGCATGGACGGCTCCGCCGGTTTCCTCAGACAAATCGACCTCCTCTTCTCGCCCGACGGCTACTATTGCGAAGGCCCCTACTACGCCCGCTACGCCCTGATGCCCTTCTTCCTCTTCGCGCAAGTCATCCAGAACAACCACCCCGAACTCAAAATCTTCGACCACCGCGACTGCCTCCTCGTCAAAGCCCTCGACGCCACCCTCCAGCAATCCTGGCTCAACGGCGAATTCCTCCCCATCAACGACTCCCTCAAGGACAAATCCTGGCGCTCCTCCGAAATTGTCCTCGCGCTCGACCTCGCCTACGCGCAAATGCGCAACCCCGGACTCCTCCCCGTCGCCCGTATCCAAAACACCGTTGCGCTCAACGCCGCCGGCCTCGAAGTCGCCAAGGCCCTCGCGCAATCAGATTCTCAAACCCCCGCGCCACCCCCGGCGCGCTACCCTTACCGCAGCATCGCCTTCACTGACGGCCCCGACGGCAAACGCGGTGGCCTCGCCATCCTCCGCTCCGGCCCCGACCCCGGACGCGACACCCTCGTCGCGCTCAAATACACCGCCTTCGGCATGGAACACGGCCACTTCGACAAACTCAGCATCATCCACTACGCCGGCGGACGTGAAAACCTCCAGGACTACGGCGCCGCCCGCTTCCTCAACGTCGAGCAAAAAACCGGTGGCCGCTACCTCCCCGAAAACCGCTCCTACGCCAGGCAGACCATCGCGCACAACACCGTCACCATCGACGAAAAATCCCAATACGGCGGCGCCTACAAAAAGAACGCCCCCGAGCCGCACTCCAACCTCCACTTCGCAAACTTCGACGACCCCGATTTCCAAGTCGCCAGTGCCACCGACACCACCGCCTACCCCGGCGTCGCGATGCAACGCACCACCGCCATCGTCCGCGACGCCCGCCTCGAACACCCCGTCGTCATCGACATCTACCGCCTCGTCTCGGAAAAAACGCACCGCTACGACTGCGCCTTCCACTACCAAGGCGTCTTCCTCGCGACAAACGCCACGCTCACCCACCACACCAAAACCCTCTCGCCCCTCGGCGCCGCAAACGGCTACCAGCACCTCTGGCTCCTCGCCGACGGCCCCGCGAAACCTGGCACGCTCCAGTTCACATGGATGAACGGCCAACGCTTCCACACCCTCCACACCGCGTCCGATGAAAACACAAAACTCCTCCACACCCAAATCGGCGCCAACGACCCCAATCTCAACCTCCGCCCCGACCGCGCCATCATCATCCGCCGCGACGGCGCGGCCACGCACACCTTCGCCACCGCCATCGAGCCGCACGGCGATTGGGACGGCGTCACCGAAATCACCCACGGCTGCATGCCCTGCCTCCAAAAAATCGAAATCCTCGCCAGCACCGCGGAAGGCGCCGTGATCCGCGTCACCGGCGCGAACAACCTCCGCTGGACCATCTGCGTCACCAACCGCCCCTCCGCCCCGGACGCGTCACACACCATCATTGCCGGCGACAACGAAACCTTCACCTGGCGCGGCGACGCAGCGCTCGAAAAAGGCTGAAAGACTGAAGGGCTGAAAAGCTGAAAATCCCAAGCCTTCCACATCCGCGCTCCCATTTCCATTTCCGCCTTCCATTTCCACTTTCCATTTCCGCTCTTCCACCCTTCAGCCCTTCAGCCTTTCAGTCCTTCAGCCCTTCCACCCTTCGGCCTTTTCCACAAAACAGCATCATGAAAAACTTCCGCTGGATCATCATCGGCCTGATCGGCCTCGCCACCGTCATCAATTACATCGACCGCAACGCGCTCGCGATCATGTGGCCGGAAATCGGGGCGGACACCGGCATCTCGAAACAATCCTACGCCACGATCATCTCGATATTCATGATCTTTTATGCCATCGGCCAGGCCGTCTCCGGACGCATCATCGACCGCATCGGCACGCGCCTCGGCTTCCTCCTCTCGATCTCGATCTGGTCAATCGCCTGCGGACTCCACGCCCTCACGCGCGGCGTGCTCAGCCTCGTTTCCTTTCGCGCGCTCCTCGGCCTGAGCGAAGCCGGCAACTGGCCCGGCGCCACCAAGGCAATCGCCGAATGGTTCCCGAAACACGAACGCGCCTTCGCCCAAGGCATCTTCAACGCCGGCGCCTCGCTCGGCGCCGTCATCTCCGCGCCCGTGGTCGCCTGTCTCTTCGGATACCTCGGCTGGCGCGCCACCTTTCTCGTCATCGCCGGACTTGGACTCATCTGGGTGTTGCCCTGGTGGCTGCTCGCGCGCTCCTCGCCCGCAAGCCACCCGTGGATCACGCGGGAGGAGCGCGACTACATCCTCAAAGGCGAAAAACCCGCCCCCGAAATCTCAAATCCAAAATCTGAAAACCCGAAATCTCACCCTCCCGCCGCCGCCATCGGCATGACCTGGAGCCAGGCCGCCTCGCACCGCGAAACATGGTCCGTCATCGTTTCCCGTTTCTTCATCGACCCCATCTGGTGGCTCTTCGTGAGCTGGCTCCCCATTTACCTGCACGACCGCTTCGGTTTCGACATAAAGGACATCGGCTCCTCCGCGTGGGTCCCCTACCTCGGCGCGGCGGTTGGCAGTCTCTCCGGCGGCTGGTTTTCCGGCTTCATGATGCAACGCGGCTGGACCGTCGACCGCGCCCGCAAACGCGCCGTGTACATTGGCGCGCTCTTCACTTTCCCCGCGCTCATCATCGTCGCCTTCGCGTCGGCGCCCGCCTGCGCCATCGCCGCGATGGCCATCGCGCTCTGCGGATTCCAGATCATGATCAACAACATCCAGACGCTCCCCAGCGACTTCTACTCCGGCAAATCCGTCGGCACCGTCGCCGGCATGGGCGGCATGAGCGCCGTGCTCGGCACGCTCGTGTTCAGCACGTGGCTTGTCCCCGCCCTCAGCGGCATCGGCTACGAATATGTTTTCCTCCTCATCGCGATCCTCGTCCCGCTCGGCGTCGCCTCGATGCACCACTTCTCCGGCGTCATCCGCCGCATCGACACAACCGCAAAACAATAATGCGCACCGCGCAAAAAAAAAATACTCCCATGCACACCACCATCCTTCGCGCGACGCTCCTTGCCGCCGCCACGCTCTGCCTCATCGCGACAGCCGCCCGCGCAGCCGTCACGCTCCCCTCGCTCTTCACCAACCGCATGGTGCTCCAGCGCGACCAGCCCATAAAAATATGGGGCAAAGCCGCCCCCGGCGAAAAAGTCACCATCACCTTTGCGGACAAAACCGCCACCGCCACCGCCGGCTCATCAGGCCACTGGCTCGCAACCCTGCCCCCCATGCCCGCCAGCGCCGGGCCGCGCTCCCTCAAAATCACATCATCCGAAATTCCAAATCCCGAATCTGAAATCTCAAACCTCAAATCCGAAAACACCACCACCACCACCATCACCAACGTCCTCGTCGGAGACGTCTGGCTCGCCTCCGGCCAGTCCAACATGTTCTTCCAACTCCGCCAGACCGTGAACGCGCAGGAAACCATTGCTGCCTCCGCCAACCCCAACATCCGCTACTTCGACGTCCCCCGCACCGTCGCCGACGAACCGCAATTCACCAGCAAATCGCACTGGGTCGATTGCACACCGAAAACCTCCGGACGCTTCTCCGCCGTCGCCTTCCACTTCGCGCAACAACTCCAGCGCGACCTCGACATCCCCGTCGCCATCATCCACGCCTCGTGGGGCGGCACCAACGCCGAAGCCTGGACCCCGCGCGACATCCTCGCCGCATCGCCCGTCACCGCCAGCATCATCACCAAGTGGGACGCCACCATGCGCGACTTCCCCAAAATCAAAGCCGATTTCGAAGCCAGCAAAGACCGCCTCGACGCCGAGTGGAAACTCGCCTGTGAAAAAGCCGCCGCCGAAGGCCGCATGCCCCCCGCCGCGCCGCGCCTCCGCACCGGCCCCGGCACCCAATACCAGCCCGCCGGCCTCTACAACGCCATGATCGCCCCACTCGCGCCCTATGCCATCCGCGGCGTCATTTGGTATCAAGGCGAAGGCAACGCCCCACGCCCCGTCCAATACCGCACCCTCTTTCCCGCCATGATCAACTCCTGGCGCGCCCTATGGGACCGCCCCGCCCTGCCGTTCCTCTTCGTGCAACTCCCGAACCTCGCCCGCCAGCCCGAACCCTCCAAAAGCGGCTGGGCCGAAATCCGCGAGGCGCAACTCCGCGCACTCGCGCTCCCGCACACCGCGATGGCCGTCACAATCGACGTCGGCGACCCGAAAAATCTCCACCCCGCAAACAAACTCCCCGTCGGCCAGCGCCTCGCGTATGCCGCCGAAGCGCTCTGTGGCCAGCGCCTGCCCGCCGCCGCCATCTGCCCGTATCCGGCAAAATACCACATCAAAGGAAACGAAATCCGCGTCACCCTCACCCCTGCCGGCGTCACCCTCAAAACCTCCGACAACGCCGCGCCGCGCGGCCTCGTGATTGCCGCGGCCGATAAAAAATTCGTCCCCGCCCGCACCCGCATCGAAGGCAACACCCTCGTCATCTGGAGTGACGAAATCAAGTCGCCCGCCGCCGCCCGCCACGCTTGGGCCGACAACCCCGACTGCAACCTCGTGAGCACCGCCGGCCTCCCCGTCTCCCCCTTCCGCACCGACGGCTGGCCCACGCCCGCCAGCGAAAACGAAGCTGCGGCAGCGGCATTCCCTCCGAATAACTGATGCCGCGCAGCAGCGCCTGGGAGCGCAAGCATCTCTGCCCGCGAAACGCCATGCGCCCGCCTGGTGTTTCTCGAAAACGCATCGCAAGCAAAAATGCCCGCGCTCCCAGGAAAGGCCGCCCGCGCAACATCAGTTATGACCTGAAGGACACGGCTAAAATGAATTCGCCAAAGAGAGGCGAAAGCTGCACCGGTTTGCGCAAATGGTTCACCATTACGGCCGCCGCCACCATCAACGTGATCGCTTCATTGCCCCCTCATAAACTACAATTTATTTATAGCCGAGTCCCCTGCATGCCCTGCGCGGTAACATTTCCCTCTGAAACGCGCCCGGACAAAAAACCGCTCTCCTCCGAAAGTTTTTTCGCCGTCCAAGCGAACTGCAGAACTCGAGTTAATGTGCGAACGAAAACTGTAAAGAGCTTATAAAAACAGGGACAGACTCTAGATTAATCTTGCTGCATGGCTATTTTCCGGTGACTTTTTTCCGCATGAGAATCGCACGGATAAAAATTCATGGAGAAGATGCCGTTTACCACTGCATCTCCCGCACTGTTAACGGCGAACGGCTTTTCGATGAGGATGCCAAGGAGATGTTTCGCCGGCAGATGTGGCAAATCGCCGACTACTGCGGCGTTTCCATTCTCACCTACGCCGTCATGGAAAACCACTTCCATGTGCTCGTCAGGGTTCCAAAGAAAGCGCCGATCTCCGACGAAGAACATCTGCGTCGCTATCGCTTGCTCTACCCGGAACCAACCCGTTTTCAAACCGCCTCGCTGGCGGTCGTCGAAGCGCAGCTCAAGGCTGGCGGCCCCGACGCCGAGGCCTGGCGCAAACAGCAGCTTGCGCTCATGAATGATGTCTCGGCTTTCATGAAGCTGCTCAAACAACGCTTCACCATCTGGTTTAACAAAACACACAATCGCTTCGGCACGCTCTGGGCCGAGCGTTTCAAGAGCGTGCTCGTTCAGCCGGACGGACGCGCCGTTCGCGTCGTGGCCGCATACATCGATTTGAATCCCGTGCGCGCAGGACTCGTCGACGATCCCAAGGACTACCGGTTTTGCGGTTACAGCGAGGCCGTCGCGGGCAGGAGAATCGCACGAGCGGGAATCATACATGTCATCGGCGAGGATGACGCACGCACCTGGCAAGCCGCGCAGGAATACTACCGGCTCATGATTATCGGCAGCGGTGCCAAACCACGCGCTGGCAAAGCTGCTGTTTCGGAAAATCTTTTTGAGGAAACGATGAGCGCCAATGGAAAACTGCCGCTGTCCACTGCATTGAGATGCCAGATACGCTATTTCACCGACGGAGGCATACTCGGCGGCAGAGCCTTTATCGCGAAACAATTCGCGCTTCTCCGGCGAAAGACAGGGTTGCGCCGCCGCAAGGCACCCCGCGCCCTGCCGCCCGTCTGCGACTGGGGCGGCGCGGGTGGCAGCAGTGGCACGTCCGGCGACAGCGACGCGGACGAAATCATGGTTTTGCGCACGCCACGGCGGCGCACGCTTGCGTCCGGCTGAATCGAAACAGCGTAAACAGACTCAACGACAAACGCAACAAACGGGCAGGACACAATAAACGGGCAGGGCATGTCTGGCAACTTACGCCAGCTGATGTTACGCGGACGGCAGATTTCGTAGCCTGACTTTGTGTCAGGCCGTGCATGCGTGGGAGGCCACACTGGTAATTCGCGGCCTGACACAAGGTCAGGCCTTGCGCACGCGTAACGCAGTTATGGGCGCAAGCCGGATTGCGTAGCACGGGCATCCTGTCCGTGACGTGAAGTGACGCCCGCGCGGGTTTGCGCATCCACAATCACGCGCTGCCACCCCGTGCCACGCGCACCCCGTACCACGTCCCGCTCCGTGCCACTCCACGCCACCCCTCCTCAATCTCCCCCCCTCCCCAATCCCCACCCCGGCGATTTTTTCGCAAAAAATCCGCCGATACCCACCGATACCCGCCGATAAAATGCCTGATATTTATTCACCGCGACCGCTTTGGCTCGCTCTGCGGGCGCAGGCCCGTTTTGATCGCGGGGAAAGAGGGGCATTTTACCCCTTGACAACATGCAACAGGAAAATCTCAATCAATAATGAAAATGCCGAATAATTATTCAGACGAACAACTTCATCTCGTCGCCCGCCTCTACTACGTGGACGGCATGCCTCAGAATGAAGTCGCGAAGTTCGCCAAGGTCTCCCAGGCGAAAGTCTCGCGCCTGCTCACGATGGCCAGGGAGCGCGGAATCGTCCGCATAACCGTGGCCGATTACGAGCCGCGCGACCGCGACATGGAGGCCCGCCTGCGGGCGCTCCTCGAACTGCCGGACGTCGTTGTCATCAAGGCGGCGATCGGACTGGCGCCCGAGGATTTGCGAAACACACTCGGCCTCTTCGGCGCGCCCGTGCTGGCCGACTTCATCAAACCCAAGGACGTCATCGCGCTCGCCGGCGGCCGCACAATCCACGCGCTCGTGGAAAACCTGCCCTCGCCGGCGGACCGGCTGCTGAGCGTCGTGCAGTCGATGGGCAGCGTCGACTCGAATCTCAACGCCTTCGATTCGCAGGAAATCGGGCGCATGCTCGCCCGGAAGCTCGGCGGCGCGTTTGTGGCGATGAACACGCCGGCTTTTCTTCCCGACAAAAAGATGCGCGACTCGCTGCTCAAACTTGAGCAGGTGCGCGTCGTGCATGAGCACCTGGACAAGGCCAACCTCGCCATCGTCGGCGTGGGCACGCTCGAAAACTCGGTGTTTGTCGAGCGGAACATCCTCGGCGACGACGACAAGGACGAGCTGCGCGACGCGGGCGCCATCGGCGAAATTTGCGGACGCTTTTTCAACGCCTCGGGCAAGGAGTGCAACACCTCCTGGCGCGAGCGCGTGATGAGCGTCGAACTCGAACAGTTGCGCCGCATCCCCCGGGTGCTCGGCGTGATTTCCGGCAACGACCGCACCGCCGCGATCCGCGCCGCAATCAAGGGCGGCCTGCTGAAAGGGCTGCTCATGGACGAATCCTGCGCCCGCGCCCTGTTCGGGGACATCACGGAAAAAAAGACATCGACTCCCAAAAAAACCAAAAAATGAAAATGAAAATAAAACCTGCGTCACGATTGCTCCCGGTAATCGCGGCATCATTGCTCGCCTCCTGCGGCAACGCCGCGCCGGACGCCGCGCCCTTGAAGAGCGCGTGGAACGTCACCGACCACGTGCCCCTTGAAAAATTCGTCGTGCAGTCGCATCGCGGCGCGGGCGACCTCGCCGAGGAGGGCACGCTCGAATCGTTCAAACTCGGATGGTCGCTCGGCACCATCCCCGAGGCGGACATCCGCGCCACCAAGGACGGCGTCATCGTCTCGTTTCACGACGGCAATTTCAGCCGCCTCATAAAAGGCGCCGACGAAACCCTCAAAAAGAGTTCCGTCGAAAAAAGCACGTGGGCGTTTTTGCAGACACTCGACGTCGGCGCGTGGAAAGGCGATGCGTTCAAGGGGCGCCGCGTCCCGAAAATGTCCGATATTTTTGCCTACATGGCGGCGAATCCCGGACTCCGCCTTTATCTCGACATCAAAAAAGTGGAGTTCCCCAAACTCGCCGCGCTGGCGCGCGCGGCCGGCGTCAGCGACCGCGTGATCGTCGCCTCCAACAAACCCGCGTTTCTCATCGAGTGGAAAAAACAGGCGCCCGAATCCGAGACGCTTTTGTGGATGCCAACCGGCGAGGAGGAAATCACCAGAATGCTCGACGAACTCGTCGCCAGCGGTGACATCAAGGCGATCACCTCGGTGCAACTGCACGTCCACCCGAACCGCAACGGCAAAAACTACGACGCGAAGGCCGACGGCGGCAGGGACTGGAAAAAAATCCCCTGCACCACGGACCCGTCGGAGCCGTTCAACCACAACCGCGCGTTCATCATCAAACTGGGCGAACGCATGCGTTCGCTCGGCGTCGGCTACCAGTCGTTTCCCTATATAAAACGCCCGTCCGTCTACGGCGAGTTGATGGACCTCGGCGTGGCATCGTTTGCCACCGATCATCCCGACGTGGCCATGCGCGAAATAAAGGATTATTATAAAAAACGCGGCGCGAAATAACACAACCGGGCGCGATTTCATTCCCATATGATCACACCGGTCACACATAAACCTTATATAAACATTGTATAAATCATAAACAAATGCCAATCCCAGCTTCAGAAAATCCAGCTTCAGAAAACGAAACGGCGGTTTCAAAAATATCACTGAAAGAGGCGTTGCAGGCCGCTCGCGAAACCAGGGAGCTTGTCGTGGCGCCGGGCGCACTGTCGCAGGTGGCGCGCGTGTTTGCCGAACAGTTTCCGGGCTGCGCCGCGGTTGTCGTGGGCGATGTCAACACGATGCGCGTCGCGGGCGACGCCGTCCGCGCCGCCCTCGCGTCGGCGGGCGTGCCCTTGCTGGATTCATTTGTATATAATGACGCCGGTTTGTACGCCGAGACCGCCTATGTTGTCCGCCTTGAGGAATCGCTGAAAACGCACCAGGCCATTCCCGTCGCGGTCGGCTCGGGCACGATCAACGACCTCGTGAAACTCGCATCGCATCGCACCGGGCGGCGTTATTTGTGCGTGTCCACCGCCGCGTCGATGGACGGTTACACGGCGTTCGGCGCGTCGATTACGCACGAGGGCGCGAAGCAGACTTTTAATTGTCCCGCGCCGCAGGCCGTAATCGCCGACATTGATATTATAAAACAGGCGCCGCCCGACATGACCGCGTCGGGTTATGCCGATTTGCTCGCGAAAGTGACCGCCGGCGCCGACTGGATCATCGCCGGCGTGCTCGGCGAGGAGGCGATTGATCCGCGCGCGTGGAACCTCGTGCAGGGCGGTTTGCGCGAGGCGCTGGCGCGGCCCGCCGAAGCGAGGAGCGGCGAGCCTGTCGCGATCAGCCAGCTCACGGAAGGTTTGATGCTCGGCGGTTTCGCGATGCAGTGGGCGCGGAGCAGCCGCCCGGCGTCGGGCGCGGAGCACCAGTTCAGCCATCTCTGGGACATGGAGCACCACACGCACAACGGCGCGGCCCCGTCGCACGGCTTCAAGGTCGGCGTCGCGACGCGCACCGTCACGCTGTTCTACGAGCAACTGATGCTCCTGGACGTGGCGGGGCTGGACGTGGAGCGCCTTTGCGCCGCGTGGCCCTCGCGGGATGCGGTGTTGGAAAAAGTGAAGGCTGAATTTGCGTCGGGCGATTTTGCCGGCACCGCGGTGCGCGAAACCGGCGCGAAATACGTGGACGCCGGGCAGCTTCGCAAGCAACTGACCCTGTTGAAGGAAAAATGGCCGGAAATCGTACACCGCCTCTCCGTGCAACTGATCCCCGGCGACGAAATCAAGCGCCGCCTCGTTGCCGTCGGCGCGCCCGTGGAGCCGGAGCAGATCGGCATTTCGCGCGCGCGTCTCCGCGACAGTTTTCACAAGGCGTATCATATACGCCGCCGTTTCACGGTGCTCGACCTCGCCACGCGCGCGGGATGTTTCGACGCGTGCCTCGGCGGACTTTTCGGCCCCGGCGGCGTGTGGGAAATCAAATAATAACAATATAACAATATAATACATCCTGATGTCCGCAGACACCAACAATTCAAATACTCAAACCACCGCGGCAACACCCGAAGTCCGGTCGCGGTTTCGCTACTGGCAGACAAGGACCATCCTGCTGACGATGATCGGTTATGCGCTGTATTATTTTGTCCGGAAAAATTTCAGCATGGCCATGCCCGGCATGGAGGCGGACCTGGGTATTTCCAAAACCAATCTCGGCGTCTATCTCACGGCCAATGGGATAATCTACGGCATCTCGCGTTTTGTGAACGGCTTTTTCGCGGATCGGTGCAACGCCCGCATTTACATGGCGACGGGGCTGGCGCTGTGCGCGGTGTCGAACTTTGCGTTCGGTTTCGGCGTGGACATCGCCTCGTGGATATCCGGCCAGTCGTCGGGATCGGGTTTTACCAATGTGCTTATTTTGTTTCTGGGCCTGACGTGGCTCATCAACGGGGCTTTGCAAGGCACGGGGTTTCCGCCTTGCGCGCGCCTGCTCACGCACTGGATACCTCCCCGCGAACTGGCCACAAAGATGTCGGTGTGGAACACATCGCACTCCATCGGCGCGGGTCTGGTGGTTATTCTTTGCGGTTATATCATGAATAACATGGGCGTGGGCGCGCACCACTTCGGCGCGTGGCGCTGGTGCTTCTGGATACCGGCTGGCATTGCCATGCTCGGTTCCATCATGCTGTTTGTGTTTTTGCGCGACACGCCGAAATCCGTCGGTCTGCCCGAGTTGGAAGGCACCACCGTGAAGTTGAGGAAACAAACCGCCAAATCGGCTGAATACAGTGCGTTCCTGCGCGAAAAAGTGTTTGGCAACCCACTGATCTGGATTCTCGGTTTCGCCAATTTTTTTGTATATATCGTGCGCTTCTCGGTGCTCGACTGGGGGCCGACGCTGCTCAAGCAATCCAAGGGCGTGAGCCTGGCGCACGCGGGCTGGATGGTGGCGCTGTTTGAAATTGCGGGCATCGTGGGCATGCTCGTGGCGGGCTGGGCCACCGATCGTTATTTGAAAGGCCGCGCGCATCGCACCTGCGTATTTTGCATGATCGGCTCCACGATTTGCGCCGTCCTGCTCTGGCAAATTCCGGTGGGCGGGTCGTCGTGGATGCTTTTCGCGGTTCTCTGCGCGACGGGTTTCTTTATCTACGGGCCGCAGGCGCTCGTCGGCATCGCGGCGGCCAATCAGGCCACCAAAAAGGCCGCGGCGACGGCAAACGGTCTCACGGGCATGTTTGCCTACGCCAGCACCGCCGTGTCCGGCGTGGGCTTCGGTTATGTGGCGCAGCACTACGGCTGGAACATCGCTTATTTCGCCATCATCGGCATGTCATTGGTGGGCGCAGGCATTTTTATGCTGATGTGGAATGCCAAGGCGGACGGATACGAGGAGAAAACAAACGCAAACTGATCCAATTTTATGACGCCTGATTTGAAGCGCATCAAACACGTCGTCCTCGACATGGACGGCACCATTTACAAGGGCGGGACACTTTTCCCGTGGACAAAACCGTTCCTCGACGGCCTCGCGCGCAAAAACATCGGATATACTTTTCTCACGAACAACCCGTCCAAAAGCTCCGATGCGTATTTGCAGCACCTGCACAAAATCGGCATCCCGGCGGCGCCGGAGCAATTATATACAACGGCGCAGGCCACGATAGATTATATCAAAAGAAAACACCCGACGTTCCGCCGCCTGTTCATGCTCGGCACGCCCGGCATGATCGGGCAGTTCGTCAGGGCCGGCTTTGAGGACGCGTCCGATTCCGCGGACGACAGACCCGACGCGCTCATCGTGGCCTTCGACATGACGCTTATATACTCGCGCCTCTGTCGCGCCTCCTGGTGGGCGAAACAAGGCATCCCCTACATCGCCACGAATCCCGACCGCGTGTGCCCGACGGACCTGCCGACCATCCTCGTCGACTGCGGCTCCATCTGCGCGGCCATTGAACACGCCACCGGACGCGCCCCCGACATCACGCTTGGCAAACCCGACCCGACGATGCTCGAGGGGATTCTCCAGCGCCACAAATTGCGCGCGGACGAAATCGCGATGGTCGGCGACCGGCTTTACACGGACATCCGCATGGCCGAGCGCGCGGGCGCCGTCAGTGTGCTCGTCCTCAGCGGCGAGGCGACCGCGGACGATGTCGCGAAATCGACCGTGAAGCCAGACGTCGTCGTGCCGACCCTGGCCGAGCTTGGGGAGCTTCTCAACAATTCCTGACGAACCCTTGATATGAAAATTAATATAAAACCTGAATATAATAAAACCCTTCCATGAATACCATCATCACACAAAAGCGGGAAGCCACCTTCCTCCAGTTCACAGAAAAGCCGCTTGACCTGCTCGTCATTGGCGGCGGCATCGTCGGCAGCGGCGTCGCGCGCGACGCGGCCATGCGCGGCCTGCGCACCGGCCTCGTTGACCGTTACGATTTCGCCTACGGCACCAGCAGCCGTTCCAGCCGCCTCTTGCACGGCGGATTGCGCTACCTCGAGCAGGGCCGCGTGGGTCTTGTGCACGAGTCGAGCGTGGAGAAAAAAATCGTCCACAACATCGCGCCGCACCTCGGACAGCCGCTCGGTTTTATATTCCCTGTATATAAATACCTGAAGCGCCCCATGTGGCAGATGCGCATCGGCGTGAAAATGTACGACCTGCTCTGCGGCGGCCGCAACTTCGAGCCTTCGCGTGGTTATACAAAGGAGGAAACCATGCAAAAACTCCCCGGCATCGACCCCGAAAACCTCCGCGGCTCGGTGCGCTATTTCGACGCGCTCACGAGTGACGCGCGCCTCACGCTCGACACGCTCCGCTCGGCGGTGAAGGCCGGCGCGGTCATTTCCAACTACGCCCGCCTCGTCGAGGCGAAACGCGACGGCGACCTGTGGAATTGTACAATTGAGGACACGCTCACCGGACGCACGCTCACCGTGCAAACGCGCGCGATCCTCAACGCCGCCGGCCCGTGGGCCGAGACCTTCCCGCAAAGCGCCATCAAGCTGCGCCTCACCAAGGGCATTCACATCGTCGTTGACCGCGCGCGCCTCAACGTCCCGGAAGCCGTGACCATGGTCGAGGGCAAACGCATTCTCTTTATCATTCCCTGGGGCGAACGCCTCATCATCGGCACAACCGACACCGACTACGACGCAAAACCCGAGGACGTGCGCGTGGACATCGAGGACATTGACTATGTGCTCCACACGGTGAACAAAACCTTCCCGCCCGTGAAACTCGGTCACGATGATATTATAAGCTCGTGGTCGGGACTCCGCCCGCTCATCGCGAACCGTGACGGCACGCCCTCCGACACATCGCGCGCGCACAAAATCAAACGCACGCAACCCGGCTGGTGGGACATCGCCGGCGGCAAGCTTACCACCTACCGCCTCATGGCCGAGCAAGCCGTCGATCAAATAGTGAAATTCCTGAAGACCGCCGCGAAACCCTGCCGCACCGCGAAGGAGCCGTTGCTGCCCGCCGCCGAGGCCGAATCGTACAGCGGCATCATCCCCGCCGTCTACGGCGTCACCGCCGTCAGGCATTATATTGAAAACGAATGGGCCATCTCGCTCGCCGACGTCCTCTTCCGCCGCACGAGCTGGCATTATTATCATCCCAACATGGAAGCCCGCGCCGCCGAGGTCGCCGGCTGGATGGCGCAAGTCGCGGGCTGGACGCCCGACGAAACCGGGGCGCAACTTGCACACTACCACGTGGAAGCCGCAAAAACCTTCTGCCGCGCCGGCCGCACCTCCGGAAATCATTAAATAACTGATGTTACGCGGCACACAGGGCCTGACCTTGCGTCAGGCCGCGAATTACCAATGTGGCCTCCCACGCGTAACATCAGTCAAATAAATAATCCGTGATAATCCGCGGCCCAAAATAATAATAAATCGCAAATTCCCATGCCCTCCATCCGCCACGCAAACCTTGTATTAAAACTCGCCATGCTCCTCGGCGCATTTGCACTTGCCGCCAGCGGCTCCGGCAACATGCCCGCCGCCGACGGCGCCGACCTCGCGTCGCTCATCACCCGCTACGACTGGCGCATGGTCAGTGGCAACGACACCTCGCTTTATAAATTTTATTCCGACTCCACTTGGGAGGAAAGTTGGAGAGGCGAGATCAAGGAGGGCCGCTGGAAACAAACCGGCGGCGAAAGTTTTTCAATCGGCGCCTACACTTTCAAAA
>JAISGL010000294.1 GCA_031263125.1 Opitutaceae bacterium
GCGGCACGTAGGGCCTGACCTTGTGTCAGGCCGCGCACGCATGGGAGGCCACACTGGTAATTCGCGGCCTGACACAAGGTCAGGCCCTACAAAATCTGCCGGCCGCGTAACATCAGTTACCTATGTGGAAATCGGCAACGAAGACGGAGCCGATATATCCGGCAGCTACGAAAGTCGTTTTGTACCATTCTACGACGCCATCAAAACCAAATATCCACAACTGAAGATCATCTCCACGGTCGGCGGACACGACGAGTGGTCGGCGAGATTCAAGGTGACATAACGCGTGCCCGACGTGATCGACGAACATTTTTATCGCAGCGCCGGTGAAATGCAGGAGGCGGCGATCCAACTCGACAACTACGACCGCGGCGGCCCGAAAATCTTTGTCGGCGAATGGGCGACGCGCGAAGGCGAACCCACAACCAATTTCAACACCGCGCCCGGTGACGCCGCATGGATGACCGGCATGGAGCGCAACTCCGACATCATACTCATGCACTGCTACGCGCCGCTTTTCGTCAACGTCGGCAAAGGCGCGATGCAGTGGCCGGGCAGCCTCATCGGATTCGATGCGCTCACGAGCTACGGGTCGCCTTCTTACTACGCGCAAAAAATGTTCAGCCACTATTCGGGCGACAAAGTATTGACGGTGAAAGGCATCAACATCCCTGTGCAAAACTGGCAGCCGCCCGCGCCCAAGGGAAAGGAAAAATCGCCCGTCAGGGAATTGAACCCGCTGTATTATTCCATCACGCGCGACAGCAAGACCGGCTGCATTTACCTGAAAATCGTCAACACCGCCGCGACGGGACAATCCGTTCACATCGACGTGAACGGCGTGCGGGTTGCGGCGGAAGGCACGCTGGTTGTGCTCGCCTCAGTTGACCCCAAAGCCACGAACAGCATCGATGCGCCAACCACGATCACACCCAAAACGTCCCGGCTGGACAGCCTCGGCAACACGTTTATGCACACTTTAGCGTCATACTCGATCAATGTCCTGCAACTGAACACCACTTCACACCAACCTGCCGTCGGCGCATCAGCGACGACTGTTGGGATAACGGGAAACTGATCCTCGTGATCTTCGAAATGTTTCCCCGCGTCGGCAAATGGGCGCCCTGCCGCACCGTAGGCGCGTGGCCCGGCGTCGGCGCACCCGGCTCATCCGGCGCAAACGATTCTGGTGGGAGTTGAGGCAAGCGATGCGAATGAGCCGCGAAGCGGTTCAACATGAATAACCGTGGGTGAAGGCGCAACGCGCCGAAACCCACGGATGTGACAAGCACCACCCCGTCCCAGAAAGGGGCGAACCGGCGGACAGTCCCTGCGCGACAATCAGTTCGCCCCTTTCAGGGACGTGGTTGTTATATGCTGCTACCGTGGGTTCCGGCGCGTTGCGCCTTCACCCGCGGTTATGGCAGGCAACTTCGCTTCGCTCGTGAACATGTTGAGTCCCTTCGGGACTCTCCCACCAGAATCAATTGCACCACTGATGTTACGCAGACGGCTGATTTCGTAGGGCCTGACCTTGTGTCAGGTCGCGCCCGCGTGGGAGGCCACATTGGTAATTCGCGGCCTGACACAAGGTCAGGCCCTACGTGCCGCGTAACATCAGTTACACCAGCCTGCGCTACGTGATCGCGCTACGTGATTGCTTCGCGCCCGACGGCACTTATGGTGTGTTTTCCATTTTCAACAACTCCACCCATGCCGCACCCTGCTCCGCAACCGTTCGAGCCTTACATCCCCGACAATACCAAACTCCCCGAGTTTACTTTGCGCGCCGTTCTCACCGGCGCCGTCCTTGGCATGATCTTCGGGGCATCGTCGCTGTTCCTCGTGCTCAAGGTCGGACTCACCGTGAGCGCGTCGATTCCCGTGGCCGTCATCTCACTCGCGCTTTTTCGCGGCCTTTCAAAATTCGGCGCGCGCGACTCAAGCATCCTCGAAAACAACATCACGCAGACCGCAGGCTCGGCGGGCGAGTCGATCGCGTTCGGCGTGGGCGTGACGATGCCGGCGATTTTGGTCCTCGGTTTTGATCTCGAACTGACGCGCGTGATGCTGGTCGCCGTCCTCGGCGGACTGCTCGGCATACTGATGATGATTCCGCTGCGCCGCACGCATATCGTCGAGGATCACGGCGTCTTGAAATATCCGGAGGGCACCGCGTGCGCCGCCGTTCTCAAGGCGGGCGCAAACGCCGGGGACCGCGCCGCCGCGTCGCCTTCGGCAAAACTTGAAATGCAGGCGGCGGAGGCGGCCGGCCTGGGCAAGGCTCCCGGCGCAAGGCAAATTTTCACCGGCTTCGGCATCGGTCTCCTCTACAAAACGCTGAACGTCGCGCTCAAGGGCTGGCAGGATATTCCGACGAAGGTTTTTGGGAAACCACTCGCCGGCGGCTCCGTCGCGGGGGAAATTTCGCCGGAGCTTCTGGGCGTTGGTTACATCATCGGGCCGCGCATTTCGGGCATCATGTGCGCGGGTGGCGCGCTCGCGGCGCTGGTGATTGTCCCGTTGATCAAATTTTTCGGGGACAATATCAACGGCACGGTTGAGCCTGGCACGATGCCGATCAGCGGGATGTCGCCCGGCGCCATCCGCAATGCCTACGTGCTTTACATCGGCGCGGGCGCGGTGGCGACGGCGGGCGTGATCAGCATGATACAGGCGCTTCCGGCCATCTGGCGCGGCATCAAGGCGGGGTTCACCGACATGATGCCCGCCGGCAAAAACATCGC
>JAISGL010000345.1 GCA_031263125.1 Opitutaceae bacterium
TCATGCGGGTTTGCTCGCGATTTTTGCGTGGCGGCGGAGCGTGGCGGCGTCGAGGCGGTCGAGTTCGTCGAGGAGCGCGACGCGGAAGCTGCCGGGGTGCGGGGCGCGGGCGGCGGCGAGGTCGCCGGCAATGGCCATGATCGCGGCGGCGGCGGCGGCGGCGTGGAGGCGGTCGGGCGTGACGGCGGCGCAGGCGGCGGCGAGCGCGCCTTGGGCGCAGCCGACTCCGGTCACACGGGTGAGGAGCGGGTGGCCGTTGGAGCAGGAGAGGGTGCGCGTGGCGTCGAGCGCGTAGTCGACCGCGCCGGTGACGAGCAGCGTGGCGCCGGTTTGCGAGACGAGTTGCGCGGCGGCGTCGAGCGCGTGCTCGGGGCTGTCGCCGCTGTCGGGGCCGCGGCCCTGGCCGGTTTGTCCGGCGAGGCTGATGATTTCGGAGGCGTTGCCCCGGATGATGGCCGGGCGCAGCGGAAGGATTTCGCGGGCGAAGCGCGTGCGCACGCCGAGCGGGCCGACGGCGACGGGGTCGAACACCCAGGGTTTTCCGGCGCGGGCGCAGGCGGGGATGGCGTGGCGCATGGCGTGGATTTGTGCGTCGTCGAGCGTGCCGACGTTGATGAGGAGCGCGTCGGCGATGGCGGCGAATCCGGCGGCTTCCCCGGCGTGCTCGACCATCGCGGGCGATGCGCCGATGGCGAGGAGGACGTTGGCGGTGATGTCCTTGACGACTTCGTTGGTCATGCAGTGTACGAGCGGGTGGCGGGCGCGGATGGCGTCGAGCACGCGCGCGATTTGTTCGATGGAGGAGGTGGTGTTTGTTGCCGGCATGTTGCAGGGAGTGTGGATTGTTGCCCGGAAAATGGCCGGCGCTTGAATCCTCCCTGGCCGCCCGGCGCGTCGGGCGCGCGTGCGGTTGTGACGATTCCTTCGCCGGTATTGGCCGGATTCAGGTTCGACGGGTTTGTTCTCAGCTTCCCGCAGGCGGAAGCACCCCGTGTCACGAGACGGGGCGCAGTGTTGTGCGTTGGAGCGGGTGGAGTCGACTTAAATCGAATTAAATCGATTTAAGTCGGGTTGGAGCGAGGCGGAGCGATGCGGGGCGAGGCGAGGCGGAGCGATGCGGGGCGGGGCGAGGCAGGGCGGTTTGCGGCGGGGCGGATTTGTGCGCGGATTTACGCGTCGGCGGAAATGCGCGCCCAGAGCAGGGCGGATTTTTCGCGGAGGATTTCGCGGGCGCGGGCGACTTCGCTTTCGCGGGCGGCGCGGTTTTTTTGGGCGATGCGCGCGAGGTCGTCGAGGTTGTAGATAAAAACGTTTTCGATGTCCGCGGCGGATGGCTCGACGTCGCGCGGCATGGCGAGGTCGATGAAAAAAAGGGGTTGCGAGCGGCGTTTGCGCATCGCGGTCGCGACGGTGTTGCGCGTGATCACGGCGCCGGGCGCGGCGGTGGAACACACGGCGATGTCGTAATCGGAGAGGCGCCCGGAGACGTGCTCGAAGGGCAGGGCGGTGGCGCCGAGGGCGCGCGCGAGGGACATGGCGCGTTCGGGCGTGCGGCTGGTCACGGTGAGCGCGGTGGCGCCGCGGCTTTGGAATGCCTTCGCTGTTTTTTCGCTGATGTCGCCCGCGCCGAGCAGGAGGATGCGCGAGCGGTCGGGTTTCCCAAAAATCTTTTGCGCGAGGTCAACGGCGACGTTGGCGATGCTGACCTGGCCCGCAGTGATCGCGGTGTTTGCGCGGACGTGCTTGGCGTATTGAAATGTTTTTTGGAAAACGCGGTTGAGCACGGGGCCGGTGGTGCGGCGCGCCTGCGCGTCGACGTAGGCGTCTTTCACCTGGCCGAGGATTTCGGTCTCGCCGAGCATCTGCGAGTCGAGGCCGGAGGCGACTTCGAGGAGGTGCTGGATGGCGTCGCGTTGGGTCGCGTGCCGGCGGATGGCACAGAAGGTGTCCCTCGGAAAATCCTGGAGCGCGCAAAAATCCTCCTCGATGCGCGCGATGACGGCGGGGGTTTCCGCGAGGCCGTAGATTTCGACGCGGTTGCAGGTGTTGAGGACGACGACTTCGCGGAGTCCTCCGATTGCGGCGAGGCGGGCTTGAAGCGCGGGGAGTTTGTTTTCGGTAAGCGCGAGTTTTTCGCGGAGTTCGAGTGGCGCGGCGTGGTGGCTGGCGCCGATGAAAAAGAAACCGGCGTTGCTGCGGTCGTGGTCGCTGCCGCTGTCGTGGTCGCGGTCGCGGTCGCTGTCGTGGTCGCGGTCGCGGTCGGGGTTACTGCCGTGGTCGCGGTTGTGGCCGGGGGTAATGCCGTGGTCGCTATCGCGGTTGTGGCCGCTGTCGTGATTACGGTCGCTGCCGCGATTGCGGCCGCTGTCGCCTGCCTCGCAGCATGGAGGGCGTTCCGTCGTTGTGAGGTCGCGGCTCATGGTTGTTGTTGCGTGGTTGACGCGGCGGACGCGGGAGGAGGCACGGCGGACGCGGCGGGAGGCGTGGGAGGCGCAGAAGGTGCAGCTGACACGGCAGGTGCGATAGACGCGGCGGGTGCGATGGGTGCAACAGGCGCGACGGGCGCGATGGGCGTGGCAGACGCGGCGACAGACGCAGGGTGGTTGCCGACGGCGCCGAGCGGGAATATCGCCACTGCGAAGAGCGCGATGCATGCCCACGCGAGCCGGCGCGCGGGCAGGATGTTTGCGAGGCGCAGCGTGAGGAGCGCGGCGTAAACGAGCCAGATCGCGCCGAGGAGGAGCATGGCGGCGCTGACGTTGTAACCGGCGCCGCGCAGCCAGTGGAAGTGGATGAATGCGACGAGGAGCGATGCGCCGAGAAGCGCCGCGCCCGTGGCGAGCAGGCGGTTGTTGATTTGGTCGAGCGCGCGCATGGGCGGGAGAAACGAAAAGATGCCGTCCATTTGCCGTCGTTTGATGCTGAACCATTGCAGCAGATACATGGCCGAGGTGAGCGCGAGCAGCCCGAACACGCCGTAGCTGAAGAGCGCGAGCGCGGCGTGAAACTCGATCCACGCGCTGCCGCCGGACTGGCTGGCGCGCCGCGCGGCATCCCATGCCGGCACGGAGAGCGAGGCGATGCTGATGATGGCCGCAAACGCGGCGGTGAAGTAGCCGAGAAGACTCAGCCGAAAGACCAGGCCGATGATAAAATAGAGCGCGGTGGCCGACCACGTGGTGAATTGCAAAATCTCAAATGTATTGCCGATGGGGCATCCGCCGACGGCATGCCCGCGGATGTAGAGGCCGGATGTTTGCACGACAAAACCCGCCGCCATGATGAAAAACGTGAGGCTGTTCGAGTGGCGTTTGTTGCGGATGAGCGAGGCCGTGCCGAACAAAAAGCCGCCCAGATAAAGAGCGGCCGCGATCCAGAGCCAAAGTCGGTCCGTGAGGGTTTCGGTCATTCGGATGCGGATTAAATGAAAAATTTCGCGCAGGGCGCAAGACACGGCGTGCAAGGCGCGTGTAAGGAATATGTGAGGAATGCGTGAGGAATGCGTGTGGAATGCGTGGGGAATGCGTGGGGAATGAGTAGGGAATGTGTGAGTAATATCTTTGCAGGCGATCTTTGCGGGTGATCTTTAACCGTGAAATGTTATCCCATCATCACATCGTCCCATCATCACATCATTCCATCATCTGAAGGCGTTCCACTCTTCCGTGGAGTATTGCTCAACCAAACCCTCCATTTCGTGCTCGGCAAAATCAGGCCACGGCGTCTCGACTGCCTCCGCGCTCATCGCCTTCGCGAGCCGCCCGACAAACCCCGCCTCAAACGCATCCCAGTCCAGCTTTGCCGACACCGCCGCGCGCGCGATTGAACCTTGAAACAACATGCCCTCCTTGGCGCGCTTCTGGGCCGCGCCGGCGACCTTCGCGCCGGTATCGCCGCGCACCACATCATGGCGCTCCGCCCGCTCGAAACACACAGTCGGAACGCCCTCTGCTTCCGCATCCGGTTCTTTCTTCAGGACGACGTGTTCGCCGAGCGCACCCAGCGCCTCCGCGATGCACGCGTGCACGACACGGTACGATTCCGGCGCGGGTAATTCGCTGAACGCGTGCTCGCGCGGAATCACGAGCGCGTAAGTCCAGTCGTCGCGATGATCGACGACGCCGCCGCCCGTGGGACGCCGGCAAAGATCAAACGGCCCCTCCTCCTCCGGAGGCAGTTGTGGGCGCACATATTCCATTTTCTGGCTGTATCCAAAAGTAAACGCCGGCTGCCGCCAGCCGTAGTGCCTGAAACGCGCGTGTCCGCGTTCCGGGTATCGTTTGAGAAGGAGAAAATCCGCGGCCATGTTTTCAGCCGCCCCGCCCGTGCGCATGGGAAGAATATCCAAGGGAATCGTCATGAGGAAATCATGAGAAAGGTTTTTCCCGGCGTGAAGGGTTAAAGTTGCCCGTCAAGGATGCTTTCGAGAATAACATATCTGACATTTGAAGACTGGTGCGAGCGATAGGGTGACTTAATGACAGGAATGTTATTCTCGAACGCATCCATAGTATATGGGCATCCTTCAAATGTCGCAGAATCGGAGCACTTCCCGGGAAAATCGATGCAACCCAAAACAAAAGAACCGCAAAAACAAATGGAGATGTTCAAACGAGAGCTTGAAGAACTGGTCAACCCGGAGCACGCGCTGGTGAAACTCGGTCGGCTCATCGACTGGACAGTCTTTGAGGAAAAGCCCGGGGCGAAGTATCATGCCAGCATCGGAGCGCCGGGAGTGAACACGCGATTGATGGTGGCGCTGCATTATTTGAAGTATCAGTTCGACCTGAGCGACGAAGTGGTGGTGGCGCAATGGGTGGAGAACATCTACTCGCGCAGGACTTCGCCGACGGCGCCGGTCAGGCGCAGGGCGCCGCCAAATAAACAGAATAAACAGGGACAGGTTTAGTACATAATACATAGTACAGGAGGTGCATTAGAGTTGACACTTGGATTTGGCAAACTAAGAAATAAATTTATAATATTTTATATATCAATAACTTATACAATGTCATTTGAAGGACATCTGATGCCAGTGAAAATGAATATCTGGTGTTACGCGGCAGGCTGCGTAACATCAGTTACATCCAATACCTTGGGCGGTGCCCAAGGCTGGTGTCTTACTCCGCGATTCTCGGCAGCACCACGGGCAGGCCGCTTTTGGGATGCGAAAACACTTCCAGGGTTTCGCCGTAAACGGGGCGCAGCACGTCTTCGCGCAGGACTTCGCCGACGGCGCCGGTCAGGCGCAGGGCAGGGCGCCGCCAAATAAACAGGGACAGGTTTAGTACAGGAGGTGCATTAGAGTTGACATTTAGATTTGATGAATTAAAAAATAAATTTATAATATTTTATATATCAATAACTTATGCAATGTCATTTGAAGGGCATCTGATATCAGTGAGAGTGAATATCTGGTGTTACGCGGCAGGCTGCGTAACGTCAGTTATATTCAATACCTTCAATATCTTGGGCGGTGTCCAAGGTTGGTGTCTCACTCCGCGATTCTCGGCAGCACCACGGGCAGGCCGCTTTTGGGATGTGCGAACACTTCCAGGTTTTCGCCGTAAACGGGGCGCAGCACATCTTCGCGCAGGACTTCGCCGACGGCGCCGGTCAGGCGCAGGGCGCCGCCGGCGACGAGGGCTACGGTGTCGGCACAGAGGGTGACGAGGGCGAGGTCGTGCAACGTCAGCACGACGGCGAGGCCGTCTTCATGGGCGAGCGCGCGGACGAGGGAGACGAGTTCGGACTGGTATTTGATGTCGAGGTAGGTCGCGGGTTCGTCGAGGAGAAGAATTTTGGGCGTTTGCGCGAGGGCGCGGGCGAGGACGACGCGGCGGGCTTCGCCGCCGGAGAGCGTTGAGAGCATGCGTCCGGCAAGCGTGGCGATGCCCATGCGGGCCATCGAGGCGTCGATGACTTGTTTGTCCTCACGCGTGAGCGGCATGAACCAGCCGCGATGCGGGGCGCGTCCGAGCGAGACGGCTTCGGAGACCGAGAGCGGCCACGCGGACGGGGTGACGCGTTGCGGGGCGAGCGCGATGGCGCGAGCGGTGGCGCGGGCGTGTTTGCCGCGCAACGGAACGCCTTCGCAATAAACGTCCCCGGCCAGCGCGGGGAGCAGGCCGCCGAGGGTGTGCAGGAGCGTGGTTTTGCCCGCGCCGTTGGGGCCGATAAGCGCGAGGACTTTGCCGGGTTGCACGTCGAGATTCACGCCGGAGAGCACTTCGCATTTGCCATAACCGCAGGTGAGGTCGCGAGCTTCGAGAAGCGGTGTTTTCATGCGAGCCGCCTTCCGCGCGTTTTCAGGAGATAGAGGAAAAACGGGCCGCCGAGCGTCGCCGTCACGATGCCGACGGGGATTTCGCCGGGGGCGAAAATCGCGCGCGCAAAGGTGTCGGCGACCACGAGGAGCATCGCGCCGAGCAACGCGCTCATGGGCATGAGGCGGGCGTGTCCCGCGCCGACGAGCCAGCGCGCGGCGTGCGGCGCAATCAGGCCGACGAAGCCGATGATGCCGCTCACGGCGACGGCCGCCGCCACGGCGAGTCCGGCGGCGGAAACGAGGATGAGGCGCGTGGTGCGAATCGGGAGTCCGAGGCTGCGCGCTGCGTCGTCCCCGCCGAGAAGCGCGTCGAGCGGGCGCGCCATCAGCCACAGCGCGCCCATGCCGGCCAGCAGCCACGGCAGCGCGGTTTGCACATGGGGCCACGAGCGGTTTGAGAAGCCGCCGAGCAGCCAGCTGAAGACGTGGAACCAGGGTTGGTCGCGCCAGATGAGCAGAAACGAAACCATCGCCGACAGCATTGCGCCGAGCGCCGCGCCCGCGAGGAGCAGCGATGCGACCGATGCGCCGCCGCCGCCAGTTTCGGCGACGGCATAAACGACGGCGACCGTGGCGAGCGCGCCGGCGAATGCGCAGAGTGGCACGGGGCCGAAACCGAGCGCGCCGCCGCTTGCGCCGAAGGCGATGGCGAGCGTCGCGCCGAGCGCCGCGCCGCTGGATGCGCCGATGACGTGCGGGTCGGCGAGCGGATTGCGAAACAGCCCCTGGAACGCCGCGCCCGCGCTTGCGAGCGCGCCGCCGACGAGTGCGGCGAGCAACGTGCGCGGCAGGCGCAAATCCCAGATGATGGTGACGTTCACGGGGTCGGCGCCGGCTGTGCGAAACACGGCGGAAAAAAGCGCGGACGGCTTTATGAAAACGGAGCCGAACCCCATGCTGAGCGCCATCACGAGCAGGAGCAGCACGGACGCGACCATGAGGAAAACAGAGGCACGCCGCCGTCGCGTGGAGTGGGAGAAAAAACCTGTGCGTGTCTGTGGCATGTCAGTTGCGTGGCACGGGCTGCCAGTCCGTGAGTTTGCGTGGCGCGGGCGGCTCGTCCGTGGGATTGCGTAGCGCGGGCGTCTCGCCCGTGGGATTGCGTAGCACGGGCTTCCAGCCCGTGGGATTGCGTAGCGCGGACGTCTCGCCCATGGGGTTGTGTAGCACGGGCGTCTCGCCCGTGGGGTTGGAGGATTGGGAATATGCGAATGCGCGATTCAAACCCACGGGCAGGATGCCCGTGCTACTCGAACCCACGGGCAGGATGCCCGTGCTACGCAGGCTGGTGCCATGCAGGCTGGTGCCACGCAAACCGGCGGCGGGTTTTGTTCCAAAATATTCGGGATACAAAGCGGCGGCCATCAATTCGAGTCCTTCGACGAGGCGCGGGCCGGCGCGCGAAACCAGGTTGTCCGGCAGCACAACCATGCGGCGTTCCCTGACAGCGGTGATGTTTTGCCAGCCGGGGCGCCGGAGCAGGCGTTCGAGCGAGAGGATCGGGCGCGCGCCCATGAAACCGGGGGCGAGTATGATTTGCGGGTCGCGCGCAATCACCGCCTCGGCGCTCACATGCGGATAGGTTTCCCGCGCGTCGGCAAAGATGTTCATGCCTCCGGCGAGCGCGATCTGCTGCCCCACAAAACTGCGCGGGCCGGCGCTCATGAGCGGTTCGTCAAATGTCTCCCAATACACGCGCAGGCGTTTCTCTTTGGGAATTTCCGCCGCGCGGGCGCGCACGGCTTCCACGCGGCGCCGTATTTCGCGGATGACGGCCGCCGCCCCGGTTTCGCGTCCGGCGATTTTCCCGTGCAATTCGAGCGCCGCGTACAGGCTTTCGTAATCGGTGACGGCGCTCGCGATGACGGGAATGCCCAGCCGTTCCAGCGCCTCGATGACGGTCTCCTGGCTTTTGTCGCCGGCGACGACCAGATCGGGTTTCAGGGCGATGATGGCTTCGATGCTGATCGTGCGCGCGGCGAATCCGCCGATTTTCGGGAGCGTTTTTGCGGCGTCGGGATAATCGCAAAAGCGCGTGTCACCGGCGACGTTTGCGCCGTTGCCGACCGCGAACAGCATCTCGGTGTTGGATGGCGTGAGCGAAATGATGCGTTGCGGGCGCGCCTTGAGCGTGACGGCGCGGCCAAGCCCGTCGGTGAATGTCAGCGGAAATGCGCCGTCGCGCGCCGCCGCGATGCAATGGGCCGCGGTGCAACCGGTCGCGATGCAACCGGTCGCGAAAAGCGCCAAAATGGGAAATATATAAATGGGAAGCCGGCTTTTGGGTGAGCGGTAAACCATGAGTGAGATTGATTATTATTATGTGATGTTATGTTATATTATATTACGCGACTGGCAGGTTTCGTAGGGCCTGACCTTGTGTCAGGCCGCGAATTATCTATGTGGCTTCCCACGCGGGCGCGGCCTGACGCAAGGTCAGGCCCTACGAAATCCGCCGGCTGCGTAACATCTGTATTATTATTATTACTATTACTATTACTATTACTATTATTATTATGGTGGTGGTGGCGGTGGCGGAATCATTTGAGTTTGAGCGCCTGGCCGACGGCGCAGAGATAAACATCGCCGGCTGCGTCGGCGGTGAGTTGCGCGAGCGTGCCGGCGAGGTCGCGGAAGCGGCGCAAAACCGGTTGCGAGGGAACGGGCGCCCAGCCGATTTCGTTGCTCACGATGACGACGGGATACGCGGCGGAGTGGAGATGCGCCAGGAGTTGTTTCCAGTCCGCGATGACCGAGGTGTCGTCGCGGTCGAGGCGGTCGGACGCCCAGAGCGTGAGGCAATCGAGTATGACGCCGGACGGCGGCGGATTGAGCGCGGCGAGCGCGGCGGCGATGTCGCGCGGGGCTTCGAGCACGCGCCACGCGGGGCGTTCGTCGCGGTGACGGCGGATGCGTTCGGCCATTTCGGGGTCGGGCGGCACGCCGCCGGGACCGCGCATGGGCGGGCGGCAGGTGGCGACGAAGACGGTTTTCGGCCCCCATTTGGTGGCGAGCGCGACGGCGCGGCGGCTTTTGCCGCTGCGCACGGGACCGGTAAAAAAGGTGATTTTTGCCATGAGATTTTTTGAGGCGAATCAGTGTGGAAACGGGAGCGGAAGAAAAATGTGCGCGGCGATCACAAGCGCGACGGTGAGCGCGAGCACGGCGTGGTTGAGGCGGATGGCGCGGGTGATTTCGCCGGCGCGGATGGGGCGCGGATTTTCACCGATGAAGGGTTTGTCGATGCGTTCGCCGTCGTAGTCGTGCGGGCCGCCGAAACGCGCGTCGAGCGCGCCGGCGAGCGCGGCTTCGGGATAACCGGAGTTGGGGCTGGCGTGCGCGCGTCCGTAGTGGACGATGAAGCGAAACGCGCGCGGGCTGCGCGCGGCGAGCGCGAGCAGGAGCGCGGTGAGGCGCGCGGGGATGCAGTTTGCGGCGTCGTCGAGGCGGGCGGCGGTTTTGCCGAAATATTCGTGACGCGTGTCGCGATGCCCGATCATCGAGTCGAGGGTGTTGATCATTTTGCACGCCATCATCGCGGGGACGCCGCCGAGCGCATACCAGAAGAGCGGCGCGACGACGCCGTCGCTGAGGTTTTCGGAGAGCGTTTCGAGGGTGGCGGCGCGGATTTGTTGCGCGTCGAGTTGCGCGGTGTCGCGTCCGACGATGCGCGAGAGCCGGCGGCGCGCGGCGATGAGGCGCGCTTTGTCGTTGTCGGTCGTGCCGTCGCCGAGCGCATGGAAAACGGCGAGGCATTCGGCGGCGAGGGTGCGGTGTGCGAGCGCGGTGAAAACGCCGGTTGTCGCGATGACGATTGCCGCGGCGGCGTGCCAGCGCGCGGCGGACGCGAGGAGCGTCCACCAGAGCAACCACGTGGCGGCGACGAGCGCGAGCGCGAGGAGCGCGCCTTTGAAAAAGCGCGCGAGTGAGGAGCCGCGATTAAGCACGCGCTCGCCCGCGGAGATGGCGCGTCCGTAGGCGACAATCGGGTGCGGCAGCCAGCGCGGATCGCCAAGAGCGAGGTCGAGCGCGACGCCGGCGGCGAGCGGGACAAGGGTGATGCAGGCGGTTGGGTTAATGGTGATGATGGCGGAGGAAGGAAGGTTAATGGTGACGATGGCGGAGGTGGGCTAATGGTAACGGTGGCGGAAAATTTGATTTAAGGTGCGACGTTCAAGGCTGCGGTGTTCACGGTTGCGATGTTCACGTTTGCGGCATTCAAGACGCGGCGATGTTCAAGACGCGACGATGTTCACGGCGCGGCGATGTTCACAGCGCGGCGATGTTCACGGCGCGGCGATGTTCAAGGCTGCGACGTTCATGGCCGCCATGCGCGGAGCGCCTCGGTGAGGCGGTGGTTTTGCCACGGCGATTGCGCGGCGACGCGGATGTGTTGCGCCGTCAGTCCGCGAAAGTTGGATGCATCGCGGACAAGGATGCCGTGGCCGTTCACGAGATAGTGCTTGAGAGCTTGCGAAACGCCGCGCGCGAGCGTGACGAGAAAGAAGTTTGTCGCGCTTGGCAGGGGCGCGTAGCCGGGCAGCTCGCTGATTGTGCGGGAAAGCGCGCGGGCGTTTGCGAGCATGTCGTCGAGGGGAAGGGCGAAGTCGCGCACGTGCGAGAGGTAATACGCGCCCGCTTCGAGGGCGAGGGCGTTGACCGACCACGGCTGGAGATGGCGCGTGATTTGCGCGATGAGCGCGGCTGACGAGACGGTGGCGCCGAGTCGCAGGCCGGGGATGCCGAGCGCCTTGGTGAGCGAGTGGATGAGGATGAGGTTATCGCGCGCGGCGGCATCGGTGGCGCGGAGTTGCGGCGCGGAGCAGAAGCCCGCGTAGGATTGGTCGATGACGAATACCGTGGCCGGTTGCGCATCCACGAGCGCGAGGAGTTGTTCGCGAGGGAGGACTTCGCCGGTGGGATTGTTGGGTTCGCAAAGCCAGAGGACGTCGGCGGGCGGGGCGGTGTTTGCCGGAGCTGTGTTTGTCGGGGCGGCGTGTGTCGGGGCGGTGTTTGCCGGAGCGGCGTTTGCCGGGACGCGCAGTTCGGTGCGCGTGGCGAATGACAGTGTGTGTTCGTGGATTTTCGCGGCGTCCTCGTATTCGGAGAATGTCGGCGTGATGATGCACGAGCGTTTGCGGCGGAAAGTCTGCGCGACGAGATAGATGGCGGCGGTGGCCCCGGCGGTGACGAGCGTGTTTTCGGGGGGCACGTTGGTGGCGGCGGCAAAACGCGCGGCGAGGTCGCGCGCGCCAGCGTCGGGATACCGCGTCACCACGTCGATGCGCGTGCGCAGGTGGCCGAGGAGTCCCGGTGGCGGACCGTCGGGGCGGATGTTGGAACTGAAGTCGTCGCGTATTTCGCGCGGCTGGAGCCGGGCGTCGTCGCCGTGGCCGTATAGCATGATGGTTGTCTCCCTTGATTAAATGTAAGAGCAGACGGGCCTCATCATGCGGCGGGGTGGAGGGATTGGCCTGGTGCCAGAAAAAACGCCGGATTGGATGCATAACTGCTCCCACGCTTCATTTTTGCGATGAAGTTTGTCGTGGTTGGCGCGCGCAAAAGTTTCGCGCCAAACGCGTGAGCGTCCCCGGCCGGATATTCGGACTCCGCATGTGTCGCGGCGCGCAAAAAAGAGCGAGCCGCCGCCTGGCCTTCTCCTTCACCGGCATGTGTGGGTGCCGATTGGATTCATCGCGCGCATGGGGCGCGAGCCGAAGGTTTGGACTGATGCGTTACCGCAGCGCAACTGCAGCCGGTTCTCACGGCTTTTCCCGTTGCCTGGGACTGACTGCAAAGAACGGAATGAGAAAATGAATGTGGGATGGCCGGACAAGGAAGCGCAACGATTTATTTTGCCGCGAAAAACGCGATGGCAGAGCAGGCGGGAGCGGCAGGAGCCGGCAGGTTGCACCACTTCTTGCCGCTCCTGCCTGCTCCACCGTGCATGCGTGCATGTGTGCGTGCATGTGAGTGCTTGCATGACGCGGGCGGGCGGCGTATCCGTCGCGGCTTGTGAAAAACACTCTCATGCGCACACATATTCTCCGCGCTCTTCCGCTTCTTGCGGCTTCACTCGTTCTCGCGCCTGTTTCCACTCTTCGCGCCGAGCTTGACCTCAAGGCAATCGACTCCTCGGTCCGTCCGCAGGATGACTTTTTCGACTACGCCAACGGCACGTGGCTCAAGACGCTTGAGATTCCCGCCGACCAGCTCGGCTGGGGCAGTTTTTATGAGCTTATCGACCGCACGCAGAAAAATCTGCGCCAGCTTTGCGAAGACGCGTCCGCGAAACAATCTGCCGCGCCCGGCTCGCCCGAGCGCATGGTGGGTGATTTCTACGCGAGCGGCATGGACGAGGCCGCGATCAACGCCGCCGGCGTCAGGCCCATCCAGCCGCAACTCGACCGCATCGCCGCGATCAAGACGCCCGCCGACGTAATCGCCGCCATCGCCGCGCTCAAGCAGATCGGCGTGCACACGAGTTTCGGTTTCTACGTCGACGTGGACGAAAAGGACAGTGAGGCCTACCTCGTGCAAATCACGCAGGGCGGACTCGGCCTGCCGGACCGCGACTACTATTTCACCGACAGTGAGAAGATGAAAAAATTGCGCGGCGATTACACTGACCACGTTGCAAAAATGCTCACGCTCGCGGGCGAGGACTCCGAGGCCGCGCGCATCGATGCGCAGGCCGTCATGAATCTCGAAACCAAACTTGCCGCCGCCTCGCGCACGCGTGTGCAGTTGCGCGATCCCGAGGCGAACTACAACAAAACCGCCGTCGCCGATCTCGCCAAACTCACGGGCGATTTTGATTGGGCCGCGTTTTTCAAGGCGATGGGCGCGCGCGGTTTTGACAGCGTCAACGTCGGCCAGCCCGATTTCGTGAAAGCGTTTGCCGCGCAAATCGCCGGGACGCCCGTCGCCGACTGGCGCGCGTATTTGCGCTGGAATCTCGTGCGCACCGCCGCGCCGTGTCTCAGCGCCGATTTTGTGAATGAAAACTTCGCCTTCTACGGACAGACGCTCAACGGCCAGAAGGAAATCAAGCCGCGATGGAAACGCGTCACGGAAACCATCGACGGCAGTATCGGCGACGCGCTCGGGCAGCTTTATGTCGCGAAATATTTCCCGCCCGCCGCGAAGGCCCGCGTGCTCAGGCTCGTCGAGGATTTGCGCTCCGCGTTGCGCGAGCGCATCGAAACGCTCGAGTGGATGGACGCGCCGACCCGCGCCCGCGCGCTCGAAAAACTCAACGCTTTCAGTGTGAAGATGGGTTATCCCGACAAGTGGCGTGACTACCCGGCGCTCACGATCAGCCGCGGCGCGTCGTTCGTCGAAAATGTTTTTGCGTCCGATGCCCACGAGACCCGCCGCAACCTCGCCAAGATTGGAAAGCCCGTCGACCGCACCGAGTGGTTCATGACGCCCCCGACAATCAACGCCTACTACAACCCGGTTGAAAACGGCATCGTGTTTCCCGCCGGCATCCTGCAACCGCCGTTCTTCGACGCCGACGCCGACGATGCGGTCAACTACGGCGGCATCGGCACCGTGATCGGACACGAAATGACGCACGGTTTCGACGACCAGGGCCGCCAGTATGACGCCAGGGGCAACCTCAAGGATTGGTGGACGCCCGGGAGCACGGCGGCCTTCAAAAAACGCGCCGCCGTCATCATCGAACAATTCAACGGCTACACCGTGCTCGACGGCACGCTCCACGTAAACGGCGCGCTCACGCAGGGCGAAAACATCGCCGACCTCGGCGGCGTGAAGATTGCCCACGCCGCGCTTCAGCGCGCGCTCGCCGGCCAGTCGCGCGCGAAGATCGACGGCCTTACGCCCGAACAGCGTTTTTTCCTGAGCTATGCAAGCATCTGGCGCGAAGTGCGCCGTCCGGAATATCGCCGCAACCTGATCATCACCGACCCGCATTCGCCCGCCGAATGGCGCGTGCGCGGCCCGCTCTCGAATCTCGAAGAATTCTGGAAAGCCTTTGATGTGAAGGAAGGCGACAGGATGCGCCGCAGCGGCGACCAGATCGTGACGATTTGGTGAGCCGGGCAAAGGGCAAGGGGCAAGGGTGGCAAGCCAGGCCGGGGTGGTAAGCCAAGCTGGGGTGGTAAGCCAGGCAGAG
>JAISGL010000369.1 GCA_031263125.1 Opitutaceae bacterium
ACCTTGCGCGCCGAATTCCCGGATGTGTGGTTTGAAAACTGTTCGAGCGGCGGCGGGCGTCTCGACTTGGGCATGATGGCCCGCTTCGACTGCAACTGGCCCAGCGACATCTCCGACCCTGTGGACCGGATTTTCATACACGACTCGTATCTGACGCTGTTTCCCGCAAACACAATGGTCACCTGGGTATCGGAAAAAGACTGGCACCGCCGGAGCCTCCCCTTGGAATATAAGTTCGACGTGTGCATGGCCGGCGCCTTGGGCATCGGCTGCGATATTTCCAAATGGAACAAGGACCAACGCCAGCTCGCCAAAAATAAAATCGCCCAATACAAACGAATCCGCAACACCATCCAAAAAGGAAACATAAACCGCCTGATATCTCCACATGACGAGGCGCGCAGCATCATACAATACACTGACAAAGATCACAAAAATGCAGTGGTCTTCGTATACAATCTGGCGGAATATCCAGCCAGCACAGTCCCGGACGCCCAACGCAGCCCGTTGGTGCGCCTGCGCAGCCTGAACCCCGGCTCCAACTACCAAATAAAAGGGATAAAAGGGAATTTTTCCGGAGAATATCTCATGAATACAGGCATCGCATTCCCAGTCAACGGCGCCTATCGAAGCGGTGTATTTGAAATAACAGTCGCGACAAAATAATCATTGTTGTTATGCAACACATAGGGCCTGACCTTGTGTCAGGTCTCTCGTAGCGCAGGCTGCCAAGCCTGCTTTGTCTGCCGCATGCCGCCGGGTGTTCACCGGGTGTTCGTTTTTTTTCGAACCGGGCGAGGCTTCGCCTCGTCAGCAGGCTTGGCAGCCTGCGCTACGTGCGCGCTGCGTAACATCAGTTAATCACCTGCCCTATCTCAACTGTCCAAGATCGGACGGGTGCGTGTATTTTGCGTCGCGCTCCAGTATGTTTTTCAGATCGTCTTCCGGCAGCTCGCGTGTCGGGGTGAAATTCTTGCCTGCGGCGTATTGCAGCAAACTGTTGCGCAACTGACGCGCCACGGGACGCGTTTCCAAGTCGTTCGTCACGTCGATTGCGCAGAAAAGCAAACTCCCCTTCCCCACCTTTGCCTCGAAGATATTGGCGAGCGAGTGGTTGCGGGCGAAATTGTCGATCACACGCACAATCGGCGTCACCGGAAGATTATTAATGATGACGGTCTTCGAACGCAGCGCAGGCTCCCACCACTGCCAGTCCGAATGCGCCGCTGTCGGAAAGTGCGCGAGCGCCGGATGTTTCGGATCACATAAAATGCCCATCGTGCCGGGCTGTTTTGGAAAGTGAACCGGACTCCAAAACACTGGCACGAATTTCCCTTCGATGCCTTTGATTTGTTTAACAGGAGGATTGAACAGCACACGCTTGCCCGCAGTCAGGGCCGGCAGCGCCGCGTTCAGGGTCGTCGCAAAAACCACGTCCGACGGAATCGGCTCCACCTTCTTCGGATACACCCAGATGTTCCAGCGATTTTTATATTCCGTGCCCACGATTGTTACCTCCAGTTGCCAGCGCGCGGCGCGTTTGATGTTCGGCACCGACACTTCAACCGCGCCGCACGCCTTCAAACCGCCCGGAGGAATCGCGCGCGGGGCAAAACGTCCCGAATCAACCGCGCGCCCGCCGCCGTCGGTCACGCGCCACTCGATCACGGCTGCGTCGAGGGCTTTTCCAAAATTGGACACGTCAATTTGCGCCCGGATCACTTCGCCCTGCTCATAAACCGCCTTCGGCAGACGCGCCAGCGGCACAGTCTCACTGCAAAATTCGCGAAACTCCTTCGCCGTGATAAAACCTTTTGCTTCCCAAAATACATTGAGCATGCCCACGAGCGCGGTGCCCTGCCCGGGGAAATCCTGCAACTGCAAAATTTGAAAACCATCCAGTGTCGGCGTGCGCAACGCGCGCTCGATATCCTCTTTGTATAGAAGCGCCGAAAAATGTCCGGTCGCCTGCGTAAACGCCGGCGCCAGGCCCAGCATTCCCTTTTTTTCGAGATCGTCCCGAACCGCGATGAAATTCAACGGCACGAGATTTCCCGTGTAGCGTTTGATTTCGCCCAAGTCGGGGTAAACCGCATATTGTCCGATTTCGTGCGTGAGCATCGGAACATCGATATACGCGCTGACCGCCGTATAATCCGCGTCAAACGCCGGCGCCTTCTCGTTAAAAATACCCTGCCCGCGCACCCAGCCGGCTTGTGTATATTGTGTTATATAATAATCGTCCGCCGGCTCGGGATTTCTGCCGTGACCCTTGGCGAACGTGAAAGTCGTCACTGTGTACAAGTGCCTCGAATCTTTCCCGCGCAACCGGCGCACAAGCGCGTTTCCACGGTCAAAATCACCCCGCAATTCATTGCCCAGGGAAAACAGCATGAACGATGGGTGATTTCCATATTCGCGCAGGATGCGATCCCCCTCCGCCTCAAGAAACGCCCAGCCCGCCGCGTCGTGTCCTTCGCCTTTTTTTGTTTCCCACCAATGCGGCAGCTCGACCTGAAAATAAAATCCAAGCTCGTCCGCCGCCGCAAACGCCGCCTCGGGCGGACACCACGAATGGAAACGCATATGGTTCAGCCCCCACGCCTTCATCGTGCCGATGATTTTGCGCCACGCCCCGGCATCCGTCGCCGGATAACCCGTCAGCGGAAACTCGCACCCCGTCAGATTTCCACGGAGAAAAATCCGCTTTCCATTCAGCCAGAACGAACCGTCGCGTCCCGCCAGCTCCCTGAAACCAAATACTGTTTTCACCGCCCGCAAACCATCTTTGTCGATACTCAGTTCAAGATTATATAATGCCGGGGAAAATTCATCCCATTGTTCGATTTTCACATTTCCGGGAATCGTCCATGCAACACGCGCCTCGCCGCCGCCAGCGGCGACAGTGATTAAATCGGAAAATTCGGCGAGTATCCCCGCGCTCCCCTCGCGACGGAGAATGCCTTTGATAATGCGTTTTTCCGCCGCGCCGCCGTTGGATAAAGTCACGCCGACATCCAGTTTGTTTTCCTTCGTCGAAACTGCCGCGCCGTCGATGCGCACCAGTTCTTCCGCACGCAAACGCAGACAACCCAGCACGCCATTCCACATGATCTGCGTGTGGTTTGTATATGCGTGGGCCACGTTCATGTTTTCCGGAAATTGATAACGCGGGATTTTGTGACTCACATCCTTGTATATTTCCCGATTGTCGATTTTCAGCATCAACGTGTGTTTTCCCGGCGTCAGCGCCGCGCTCAAATCAAACCGATGCGGCGTGGTGAGACTGTCTTGCGATGAATATTCGCGCCCATCCACAAAAACCGTCGATTTCCAAAGCACGCGCTCGAGTTCGAGAATGACAGCCCTGCCCTTCCACGAATCGGGAATCGTCACCTCGCGTGTGTACCAAGCCGGTCCCACATACATGTGTTTGCGTTGCAACCGGGTGAGCACGCGAAAACTCAACTCCGGCGCCAGGTCCAGCGGTTCGCCAATGCCCGCATCATCCAGCGTGCCCGGCAGACGAATCTCCCGCCACGCCAGACCGGGCGCCCCGCGCGGCGCTGCGTGCTCCGGGTCTTGCAAACTCACGCGCCAGTTCCCGTCCAGTGATATTTCCGCGCCTGTCAGCAAAACAGGCAGCACGCAGCAAATGAATACATATGTCAGTGTCAGTGTTTTTTTCAGCATGATGATTGTTCGGATGTTCGAATGTTTCACCGTAGTCCAAAGTCCAATGTGTACAGTGTGTAATATGCAATGGGAACGCATAAAATCCAACTCACGCATTATGGACTTTTGTTCACACCATGTCCTTGTTGTTGAAAGGCGCATTTCAAAACCCAGTTTGATTTCACCTGGTTTTTTATGGATTCTGGATTCGCAAAAAGCCCGGCAAAAAAACCGCATAAATTTTTCCTCATGACCTCACGCGAACGCATTCTCTCAGCGATCAATCACGCTGTCCCTGACCGCACGCCTTGCGATTATCACGGCATGGCCGCCTGCAACAACGCGCTTTTCACGCACTTCAACCTCGCGCCCGGCGACTACCCTGCGCTCATGGACCGGCTCGGCTACGACATGATCGACATCCGCGGCGTGGTCGACCCCGTGTGGCATGGCCCGTTTCCGCAAACCCGCGAACTCGGCGGTGGCGAATTTCAAACATGGCTCGGCTTCCGCATGAGGCGCATGCAAACCTCCTTCGGGGAAATCACCGAACACTCCGATTCGGTATGGAAAAACGCCCGCGACATCGCCGGCATGGCCGACAGCGACACATTCACTTTTCCAAAAGTCGGCTGGTTTGACTTCAGCGGCATGAGCGCGCGCCTCGACCGGTTCAAAGGCCGCGCCATCATGGCCTCGGGCGCGAGCGTGTTTCAGCACCCCTCGTTTCTTCGCGGCCTCGACAACTATCTCTGCGACCTCTACGAGGCGCCGGAAATCGTCGCGCACATCAGCCGCCTCTACACCGATTTTTATCTCGCCTACTTCGACCGCATGCTCACGGCGTGCGAAGGCAAAATCGACATCCTGCGCTGCGCGGATGATTTCGGCACGCAGCAGGCGCTGCTCATCAATCGCGACCTGTTGCGCCGCTTTTTTTATCCCGCATTGAAAAAACTCATCGACCTCGCGCACAGCCACGGCGCGAAATTCATGTTTCATTCGTGCGGCAGCATCCGCCCGATCATCGGCGATCTCATCGAACTCGGAGTCGACATTCTCGACCCGCTCCAGCCGCGCGCAAACGACATGGACCTCGCCAGCCTCAAGGCCGAATTTGGCGGACGCATCTGTTTCCACGGTTCGGTTTGCACGCAGGAGACGCTGCCGCACGGCACGCCCGGCGACGTGCGCCGCGACGTCCGCGCGCGGCTCGAACTGTATGCCGGCCAGGGTGGTTTCATTCTCGCGCCCGCGCACATCGTGCAACCCGACGTGCCGCTCGAAAATCTCCTCGCGCTCTACGCCACCGCGCGCGAGTTCTCCGGGGCAAAGGCAAACGGTGGGATTGTCAACTGATGTTGCGGCTGGCGCGCTTTCAGCGCTTGGTTTCTTTTTGCATCCAATACCTTTGGCCCTGCTCCACCCCATCACTTTGAATGGCACCGTGGCGCCGTGACGCCGCGCAGCCTCATCTTTCCTGCTTGTTGGCTTGCGTCAAATCGTCCCAAATGAATCTTTGCAAACGCACATTTTCCATTCTTTCCATTCATGGCCGATCCGCTCATACAACGTTTGAAACAACTCATCGTCACCACCCTCAACCTTGAAGGCACGGCGCCCGCCGAAATCGACGAAAACGCCCCGCTCATCAACTCCGGGCTGGCGCTCGATTCGATCGACGCGCTGGAGCTTGTCGTGAAAATCGAAAAGGAACTCGGCATCAAAATCAGCAACAGCGAGGAATCCCGCGCCGCGCTCGCCAGCGTTTCCAGCCTCGCCGGCTTCATCCGTTCCCGCGCCGACGCCGCGCGCCTCGACGCCTTTCTCAACCGCGCCGCGTAACACACACGCCCGCAACACGCCGCGCATCCCCGCCCACCCATCCACCCGCCCGCGACAACCCGCGACAACCCACATGGAAGCATCCGCAGCACTCGCACCCGCGCGCCTGTCGATTTGCGAATGCCTGACCCCCTTCGGCGACACGCGCGCCACGCTCGCCGCCATGCTTCGCGGCGAAAGCGCCCTGCGCCCCGTGCCCGTGCTCGGCGCCGACGGCGGCGACGTGGCGCCCCTCGCGATCATCCCCGGACGCCCCTACAACGAGGAAAAACCGCGCGCGGGGATTGAAATCCTCCGCAATTTTCTCGCGCCTGTCTCCGGCCCCGGCTGGGGCACGCCGCGCCGGCCCGTCATCGTGACGAGCAGCAATTTCGGCGTCGGCAGCCTCTACGCCTACCGCCGCGCCGCCGCGCCGGCTGACTCGCCCCACGCGCCTTACGGCCCCACGCACAAATCCGTCGTCGCGCTCCGCGGCGCATGCGGCTGGGGGCCGAACGTCACCATTTTCTCGCACGCGTGCGTCTCCGCGCATCTCGGCCTCATGCACGCCGCGCGCCTCCTCACGCTCGGGGACAGCCGCGGACGCGCGCTCATCGACGACGTGCTCGTCGTCTCCTACGATTTGCTCAGCCCCTTCGTCGCGGGCGGTTTTAACTCGCTCAAAATCCTCAACGCCGGTTTTCCCGCGCCCTACATGGACCGCCCCGCCGGCGCCATCGGCCTCGGCGACGGCGCCGCGTACGCCGTGCTCAACCGCGACCGCGGCGAATTCCGGATCGCCGCGCAAAGCCTCCACAACGAGATGTATCACTTCACCGCAAACCAGCCCGACGGCTCCGGCTTTGCCGCCGTGCTCGCGCCCATCGCCCGCGCCGCCGCCGGCCTGCGCGTCTGGGTGAAAGGCCACGGCACCGGCACGCTCGAAGCGGGACGCCTCGAAGCCGCCGCCGTCGCCGCCGCGTTTCCCGGCGCGCCGCTCACCGGCTGGAAAGGCGCGCTCGGCCACACGCTCGGCAGCTGCGGCCTCGTGGAACTCTCCATCGCCGCCGCCGCCATGCGCGCCGGCGGCGCGCGCCTCGCGCCCGCGACCATCGGCACACGCGCGCCCGTCTTCATCCCGCAAGTCGCCACCGCGCCCTTCGACATCAGCGCCTGCGACGGCGTCGTCTGCGCCAGCAACGCCTTCGGTGGCGCGCACGCCGCGCTGCTTCTCCGCCATGCTTGAACGCCTCATCCAAACCATCCGCACTGACGACCCCGGCGACGAGGACGTGGCCGCCACGCGCGAACGCCTCAAGGGCAATTTCCCGCCCGCCACCGTCCGCCGCATGACGCAGCTCGGCATGCTCATGAGCGCCATCCTCGACGAACTCGCACCGCGCCGCGACGACGCGATCATCTACGCCACGCAATACGGCGAAGGCCGCACGCTCGAACGTTTTCTCGACAGTTTTCCCGCCGCCAGCCCCACCGGTTTCCAAACCTCCATCCATCCCGGCGCCGTGCAGCAAGGCATGATCCGCCGCGCCCGCCCGGTCGGGGAATTTTTCCCCATGTCGGGCAGCGACTGGCTCGCGGGGCACTCGCTCCTCGCCGCGTTTCTCTCGCCCGCCCCGCGCGTGCTCCTGTGCGGCGGCGAGGAACGCGGCACGTGGCTGACCGTCATCGACGGCGCCAGCACGCGCACCTTCGCCTATGGCATGTCCCTCGTGTCAAACGATTCCGCCGACCCCGCGCAACCGCCCGCGGGCCGCATCACACTCGAACCCGACACCGGCATCGACATCGACATCGGCACTGGCAGCAACACCGGCAGCAACATCAACACCGGCACCAACATCGACATCAACACCAACACCGCCGGCACCAACACCGCCGGCACCGCCATCGCCGGCACCGCCATCGCTGGCACCGGCACCGCCATCGCCGCCGCCGCCGCCACGCCCCTCGCGCCCGGCGCATGGTTCGACCTGCTGCACGCGCGAAAAAATTTCTCGGGCACAATCGCCC
>JAISGL010000143.1 GCA_031263125.1 Opitutaceae bacterium
TTGGTGAGGATGATGTCCACGCGGTCGCGTTCGCCGAGGTCGGAGAGTTTGAAGCGGAGGGCGTTGCCGGGGTCGATTTGCGGGGCGTCGAGTCCGTGCAGCAGGAGGTTCATCTGGCAGAGCAGATACGGGAGGGGCTTGGGTTCGCAGCCGAGGAGGCTTTTTTCCTGAAGCACGCGGCGGTCGGCGGTGGTTTTGACCTGCGCGGCGAGATGATTGCAGGCTTCGACCAAAAAGCCGCCGGTGCCGCTTGCGGGGTCGAGGACGGTTTCGCCGAGGCGCGGGTCGGTGACGGCGACCATGAGGCGGACGACGGCGCGGGGCGTGTAGAACTCGCCGGAGTCGCCGGCGGCGTCGCGCATTTCGCGCAGCATGGATTCGTAGAGCGCGCCGAGGGTGTGGAGTTCGGCGCTGGCGGAGAAGTGGATGCCGTTGAGTTTGTTGACGATGTCGCGCAGGAGGTAGCCGCTGATCATGCGGTTTTGCACGCCGTTGAAGACGGTGGCGATGACATCGCGGCGGTTGTCGCCGTTGTCGCTCGTGAGCGTGCGCAGGTGGTGGAAGAGTCCGGGGCCGCGTTTGCCGTTGGGGAGCGCGGGTTGCTCCTGGTTGAGGAAGGAGAGGAGTTCGTCGCCGGTGAGGCCGTCGGCTTGCGCGGCCCAATCGCGCCAGCGGTAAGGCGCCTCGATGGCGGGCTTGAACTTTTTGCCGGCGAGTCTGGCCTCGGCCTCGCGGTTAAGTTCAAGGTCGTCGAGGAACTTGAGGAACATGATCCACGTGAGCATCGGCAGCCGGTCGAGGTCGCCGTTGAGACCCTTGTCCTTGCGCATGATGTCGCGCGCCGACTTGAGCAGCGAGCCGAGGGCTTGGGCGGTGGTGGGTGTGGCAGAAACCGTGGATGCTTTGGACATGCTGGTGTTTTTAAGTGACGAGAAGATTTACTGCTTCTCGCGTCCTTCAAGGCGTTTTATTTCGCGGTCAAAATCTGAGACGTATTCCAAATCCTGCCGCTTGCGGTAAACTTCGTATTCGCCCCCGGCCTTGAGTTTCGCTTCGAGCGCGGTGACTTTTCCGGCGTCCGCGAGAATCGGATAATTTGAGAGCGTGAGAAAATCGTTCAGGAACTTTGCCCAATCGGCCATTTTCATCACGATGCCGCGAACGGCGCGGTTTTCCGCCAAGTCGAGATAAGCCGACACGATGCGGTTGAGTTCCCTGACATGCCGCTCGTTTAGATAATTTTTCGCCACGCCCACATCCGATTTAAGGATTTTGCCATCGGGAGCGTGTTTCCAAGTCGCCAGTCCCATATGGATTTTCGAGGCATCGGCTGAGGAATAGACAAGCTCCGCCGCTGTTTTCCCGGTGATGGCCCAATGCAGTTTGTTTTGCACCGAGGAGAAGAATTCACGCGTGATGGGTGCGTCCTTTTGGTAATCGACGGCGAGCGCGTAAATATCGGTGATTTTCTGATAAAAGCGGCGCTCGCTGGCGCGAATCTCGCGGATGCGTTCAAGGATTTCGTCGAAGTAATCCTTGCCGAAAACCTGTTTGCCCTGCTTGAGCCGGGCATCGTCCATCACAAAGCCCTTGATGATAAACTCGCGCAAGGTCTTCGTCGCCCAGATGCGGAACTGCGTGGCCTGATAGCTGTTCACGCGATAGCCGACGGCGATGATGGCATCGAGGTTGTAAAATTCCACTTCCCGCATGACATTGCGGCTGCCTTCCAAACGAACTATTTCCATTTTGGAAACAGTTGCCTCGCGGGTTAATTCTCCCGATTCAAAAATATTCGATAGGTGCTTGTTGATTGCCGGCACCTTGACTCCAAACAATTCCGCCAACGCCTTTTGTGTGAGCCAAACGGTTTCATTCTTAAAAAAAACCTCAATTTTGACGGCACCATCGGGTGCCGTGTAGAGAAGAAATTGATTGGAGGCGGACATAATTAATCATGAACCTCTAACATGAACTTCGGCAGGTAGTTGAAGTCGCCGTTGAGACCCTTGTCCCTGCGCATGATGGTGCGCGCCGTTTTGAGCAGCGAGCCGAGAGTTTGGGCGGTGACAGATTGCATAGATTCGCTAGATTGCTACTTTATTCCATGTGAAAGATAATTTCTTACATAACGATCACGCAAACCTTCAATAGCTTTCACCAGATTCGATCAACGACCTATAATCAGGGCTTTCATGGAAAGCTGCATCAAGCATCTTATGATCATATTTTGCTCTCGAATCACTTGGTATATTAGCTTTTGAAGGAACTGTATTTTCATACAAATTTATTCTACATATAGCAGTGTTTGAAGTTTATTTACGGCGTCGCGGAGGTTTTCTGCGCTACCGAATTTGTTGATGATTTCCGTCACGTTGCCGTGGCGGGAAAGAGGCGGGATTTTTAATACTTCCGGGAGCGCAAACTGGAGTTCGCCGTCGTCGGTATATTTTTCCAAAAGGTCGGCGAGGATTTCGCGGGCTTCGGGAGTGTAGTAGTTGAAGAAGGCGGTTTCCTGCTTTTTTACGCGGTCGGCACGCTGGCGGCGGGTGAGCAGCGGGGCGTTGTAGGCGAGGTGGCAGAGCAGGTCGAAGGGGTCGGCGTCGGGGCGTCCGGCCTGGGCGGCGACGGTGGCGTAATCGATGCCGCGGTCGGCGAGTTGTTGCAGGATGCCGGCGCGCTGGTCGGTGTCGGTCCATCGGGCGCGGAATTTGGCGGCGTCGGCGCAGAGGGTGCGGACTTTTTCGGCGGTGTAGTCGGTGAGCTTGACGACGCGGAGTTGCCTGCCGTCGGTGTCGAGTTCGTGGACGAGTTCGGCAATGATTTCGACCTGGCCGCCGTCGTAGTAGATTTTGCGAGGATGCGGGGGGATGGCGCCATCGCCCGGTGTGCCACCGTAGGGCGGATCGGGGGGCGGATCGCCGACGGTCGGGTCGGGATCGATCGGGATGTCTTCACCGTATTCCGGGGTGTCATCGACCAGGGTTTCGGCGCGGGTGGTTTGCCCGGCGGCGTCGATTTCTTCCTGGGCGGCGAAGGAGGGATCGCCGTCGAAGTCGGGGTCGGCGAAGGCGCGGGTGGCGGCGCCGGTGTAGTCGAGGATGTTGAAGGTGAGCTTGCCGTAGTCTTCGCGCACGCGGGTGCCGCGTCCGATGATCTGCTTGAACTCGACGATGGAGTTGACGAGGCGCACGAGGACGACGTTGCGGCAGGTGGGGGCGTCGAGGCCGGTGGTGAGGAGTTGCGAGGTGGTGAGGATGACGGGGGTTTTGCGCTCGATGTCCTGAAAGCGTCCGCGGTGGCCGTGGCCGATGTCGCCTTCGTCGGAGGTGACGCGGCAGACGTAGTCGGGGTATTGGCGGACGAGGTCGGCGTTGAGGTTGTTGAGGGCGGCGCGCATTTCGACGGCGTGTTCCTGGTCAACGCAGAAGACGATGGTTTTGGCAAAGCGGTCGGTTTTTTTGAGGAAGCCGGTGAGGTGGCGGGCCACGGCTTCGGTGCGGGCGCGGAGGGCGATGCGGCGTTCGAAGTCGGGGGTGTGGTATTCTTCGTCGGGGATGTGTTGTCCGTAGCGGTCGAGGTCTTCCGCGGAGGGTCGCCAGCCGGCGGCGTCCCATTGGGTGACGATGCGGCGGACACGGTAGGGGGCGAGGAAACCGTCTTCGATGCCCTGGCGGAGGGAGTAGGTGTAGAGGGGATTGCCGAAGTAGAGGTAGGTGTCGCGGTTGTCGTCGCGGAGCGGGGTGGCGGTCATGCCAAGCTGGGTGGCGGGGGCGAAGTATTCGAGGATTTCGCGCCAGTTGGAATCGTCCCTGGCGCTGCCGCGATGGCATTCGTCCACGATGACGAGGTCGAAAAAATCGGGAGCAAATTCGCGGTAGAGGCCGGGCCGGCGTTCGTCGCGGGCGATGGATTGGTAGGTGGCGAAGTAGAGTTCACGGCTGAACACGGCCGTGCCGTTTTCGATTTTGTGGCGGGCGTCGCCAAAGGGGGCGAAGTCCTTGTCCTTGGGGTCGTCGATGAGGAAGTTGCGGTCGGCGAGGTAGAGGATGCGGGGTTTGCGGGCGGGGTCGGCGCGGGTGTTCCATTTCGCGGTCCAGAGTTTCCAGCAGATTTGGAAGGCAACGGTGGTTTTGCCGGTGCCGGTGGCCATGGTGAGGAGGAGGCGTTTGCGGCCTTGGAGAATGGCGCGGGCGGCGCGCTCAATGGCGATGCGCTGGTAGTAGCGGGGCGGCTTGCCGGTGGCAAGGTTGTCGGGGGTGAGGAGGCTCGCGGCGGCGGTGTCGTCGAGCGGCGGGAGGACTGGCGTGGCGAAGGGGGTTTGGGTGTCGGCGCGGAGGCGCGCCCAGAGTTCGGCGGGAGATGGAAATGCCGGGACGGGGCGTTCGAGACCGGTGGTGTGGTCAATTTCGATGATATCGGCGCCGTTGGTGGCGTAGGCGAAGCGCAGGCCGAGAATCCCGGCATAGCCTTTGGCTTGCTGAACGCCAAGGGCGGCGGACTCGTGGGCGGCTTTGGCTTCAACAACGGCGAGAGGCAAATCGCGGGTGAGGCGGAGGATGTAGTCGGCGCGTTTGGCGGGGCGACGGGTGGCGCGGATGCGGTCACCGTGCGAGATAATGCGTCCGTCGGTGAAGGTGCGTTGCTCGCAGATTTGTTCGTCCGACCAACCTGCGGCGTAGAGCTTGGGGGTGATGCGCTGGCGGCAGGTATCGGCTTCGGTGGGCATGGGGTTAGTTCAGGCTGGATGCGGAGATGGCGCTGCCGTTCTTGCGGAGTCCGGCCCCGAAGCCGTGGGCGGCGGTGATTTGTTTGGGTGAGGCGGTGCGGGAGCGAGCCATGAAACGGGAGAATGCTCAAACGAGCCATTTTTTCGGGAAGCGCTCAACCTCAAATTCTTCTGATTTTGTGTCGGGGGCACATCTCAAAAACTGGACAAGCAACGACGTGGCACGGGTATCTTGCCCGTATTCCGGGAGTGGAGCGGGCGTCCCGCCTGCTTCGGGGCCGGCATAGGGGCGGCGCTTCGTGCCG
>JAISGL010000464.1 GCA_031263125.1 Opitutaceae bacterium
ATGGGGGGCGGCGCTTCGCGCCGTCCACGGGCAAGATGCCCGTGCTACTCGATCCGGCGGCTTCGCCGTCAGCGGTCGGGACGCCCGCTCTACTCCAGAATTGGCGGCATGCCCTGTCCTGTTTTTGAGATGCGCCCGGAATGGGGGAATGGGGCATTACACGCGGATGCTTACCGAGCGGCCGTGGGCGTCGAGTTTTTCCATGGCGGCAAAGACGGCGGTGACTTCACTGCCTTTTTTCACGCTCGCGGGGCCATAGCGCACGATGCTCGTGCGGCGCATGAAATCCACCGTGCGCAGGCCGCTCGAAAAACGCGAGGTGCGCGCGGTCGGCAGCACGTGGCTCGGGCCGGCGGTGAAATCGCCGAGCGCCGTCGGGGTGTGGTTGCCGAGGAAAATCGCGCCGGCGGTCGTGATGTCGCGGAGAAGTTTTTTCCCGGACGCATCCTTCACGATGAGTTCGAGGTGCTCGGGCGCGACATAGTTGGCGATGTCGGCGATTTGCCGGAGCGCGGGGGCCTCGATGGCGAGGAATCCGCTGGCGAGCACGGCATGGATTTTTTCGAGGCGCGTGAGAAACTTGAGCTGCGCCTGGATTTCAGCGGAGACGGCGTCGATGATTTTTTGCGAGGTGGCGACGAGGTAGATTTTTTCGCGTCCGGAGCCGTGCTCGGCTTGCGCGAGGATGTCCGCCGCGACGAAATCGGCGCGCGCGGTTTCGTCGGCAATGACCATGACTTCGCTGGGGCCGGGAAGCGAATCGACGCCGACGGCGCCGAAGACCTGCCGCTTGGCTTCGCAGACGTAGGCGTTGCCGGGGCCGAAGATTTTATCGACCGCGGGGATGGTCGCGGTGCCGTGGGCCATCGCGCCGATGGCCTGCACGCCGCCGATGCGGTAAACTTCATCGACGCCGGCGATGTGCAGCGCCGCGAGGAGGGCGGGGGAGACTTTGCCGGACGGATCGGAGGGCGTGAAGGCGGCGATTTGCGGGCAACCCGCGATTTTCGCCATCGTGGCCGTCATCAAAACGGTGGAGACCAGCGGAACCTGTCCGCCGGGGATGTAGAGGCCGACGCGGCGGATGGGGTCGAATTTTTCCCCGACTTCCGCGCCGTGTTTGTTTTTCGCCATCCAGCCCTTGGGAAGCCCCTTGCGATTGTAGGCGAGAATGTTTTCGTGCGCGGCCCCGATGGCCTTGCGTTCGGCGGCGGGAAGTTTTTTCGCCGCGCCGGCGAGGCGTCCGGGGGGCACGCGAAACTCGCGCGCGCGGAGTTTGGCGCCGTCGAATTTGGCGGCGTAATACGCGATGGCCTCATCACCGCGCGCGCGGACGTCGGCGAGGATGGCGGCGACGCTGGCCGCGATGTCAGGCGAGGGCGCGGCGGCGTTGCAGAACGCGGCGAGGTCGTCGGAGAAGGTTTTGCCGGATATGGAGAGCGTGCGCATGGGGAGCGGATTATGAAATTTGGAATTGCGGATTATGAAATTGAAAATGGCAGGCTATGGGCCGCTGGTTTTGACGCACGCTTTTTCAGGCGGCCTTTCCAGTCGGGAATGGTCTCTTTTGATACAATTCGAAAGTGTGTCAACAAAACCGAAATGGCGTGAAAATGACGCGTGCGACAGGGAGGGGGACTACTCCCGTGCGAGCTGAGAGACGTTTGTGCTGGAGGAAATCCAGCGGCGCACGCATTTGGAGGACCCGTTTGCGTCGCTTTTGGTTGCCCTATATTCGCATTTGTACCCTTGCTCTTGCTTTGACCTGCCCGGATTTGAAACCACTTAATGATTGTAATCAGAGGCGGCATGGGTAGCGTTTGAGCCAATTTCCACCTCCGGCCTCATGAGTAAAACCGTTAAATTTGTTTTGATTACTTCAATTGCAGTCAATGCGATCTGGCTGATTGGTGCGGTTGCGGGTTATTTTGCGTTCGGGCCGCCGTCGCGCAATGTCACCGCGCAGACCGGCGACGGCGCGCTTTCGCCGGGGGCGGCGGGGGAAGTGGCGGCGTTGCTTTCAATGGAAGACGCGGCGGCGTTGCGCGATACGTTGCGGACGCTTGGGCTGCCGGATGATATTGTCCGGGAGGTTGTGAGGGCGCGTATAATGGGTCGCTATCAGGCGCGTTTGCGCGAAATCGACAATGCCGCGAGGGCGGTGGCGGCGCGGCGTCCTTATTGGCGCGGCTCGCGTTTGCCTACTGTTTTGAATTTTTATACAAACGAACAGGAGAAGCAAAGGCGAGATATTGAGCACGAGGCGGCGCAACAGATCGGCCATGTTTTGGGCGCGGATGGAGAACCTCCCGGCTTTTCCCAGTTGTATCATGCGTATCTCCCGCAAGAGAAGGCGGAGCGGTTGATGGAAATGGAAAATGATTATTATCAGTTGCAGAATCAGGCACGTCAGGAAATGGCCGGTTTCCGGATGCCCGGCGACGAGGCGAAACTCAAATTGCTTGATGATGAAAAGAAGCGCGATTTGTACGCCATGCTGACTCCTGATGAAAAAGCGGCATACGATTTGCGCAAGTCAGACACGGCATCGCAGCTGCAGAACGCATTTGCCGGTTTCGACGTGACGGAGGAGGAATACAAGGCCATTTACGCGTTGCAGGACGTATTGGAGGAAAAA
>JAISGL010000476.1 GCA_031263125.1 Opitutaceae bacterium
CGGCTGTATAATGACAGGCCCGAGCAGGCCCGAGGGGAGTGGGGAGGCGTTTTTATCATAATGCTTCCATGTCGTGAATGTGATACGGCCCGTCGGGCTGCGTTCGCCGCGGAGGAACCAGTCGGGATATGCTTTCAGCGCGTAGCCGCGGCGGCGCGGCACCCGCACCCACTCGCGGTCCGCCGGCAACTGCTCGTCGCCGATCAGGCGGTTTACCCATGTGTTCGTAACCGCGATTTCCAATGTGTTCGCGCCTTCACGCACCGCGTCCGTAATATCGACGCGGAAGGGCGGCTTCCACAATATGCCAAGATCGCGACCGTTGAGTCTCACCTGCGCGTTCACTTGCACGTCGCCCAAATCCAGCCACAGGCGGCGGTTGGCGCCTTGCATGACGGCGGGGAGCACAAAGCTCTTTGTATAAACCGCCGTGCCCGAAAAATATTTGACGCCGGGAATCGCGTGGTCGCTCCATGACATGAGTCCGGGCAACGTCACCTCGGGCGGCGCGCCCCATCCTTCCGGGAAACGCAATGTCCACGCGCCATCAATCGTCAGCGGCGCCGGCATCGGGCCGGTTTCATAATCGAGCGCACTTCCACCGGCATGATGTATTTTATAATTACCCGGCTCGCTTGTCCATATGACCGGCCTGCCTTTTTCAAAGGAGACTTCAAGCACTGGCGGCGTTGTATTCGCCGGTTTTGTCTCTTTTTGGACTGCGATTTTTGCAACAGGGGCCACCGATTCCCTCGGCATCGTGCGCATGAGTTCGCGGATCTCCGTTTCGCCCAATGCGCGTTCAAACAATCGCAGCGCCGAGTGCTCCCCGACAAATGTGCCGCCGGTATCGTCCTGCTCCGCGTCGACCGCGCCGCGCACTTTATAAAGTGTCCGCAATCCCGTGCGCACGAGGCTGCCGTTTATATAGAGCGCCGGCCAGCCGTCATGATACACCACCGCGACGTGCGTCCAGTCCGTGATTGATACCGGATATACAAGCGTCGACACGAAATGAAACGCACTGTGCTCAAGCACGCAGATGACATTTTTGCCGACAGCCAGACCGGCGCCAGCCGCCGTGGGGTCCTGATAATATTCCACGCCCTGCGGCGGAAAGAGCAGGTCGTTGCGCGCCACGTGCAATGACGACGTGCCGGCAAAATCCTCGACGGGCACGGCCATGTTTGCGGCTGGCTTCACCCAGGCCGCGTAGCTGAAATCCCCGGTGATGCCGCGCTTCGAGGCGGACGTCGCCGTCCCTTCGTAACTGGCCGCGTAGCTGAAATCCCCGGCGAGGTCGCGCGGCTGGCCGCTGTCCGCGGCGACCGGAATGATTTTCCCGCCGGCATTTTTCGCATCCATAACAATGTCGCGTCCGCGCGACACGGCGGTGATTCGCGAGGAATCCGCGGGCTGGTCCTTGCGGAACACGACAAAAACAGATTCGCGCGGCCCCAGTTTCAAGGGCACGCTTGTGTGCGTGCCTTCGATTGCATCATAGACCGGCATGTCCACGACCGTGCCGCAATCGGGGCGCCAGAATTGCGGCTTGCGTCCGGCCACGCGGAAAAGCGCGGTCACATCGGCGGGTTTCGGGTCGGGATTCGCCACAAAATAAATCTCCTGCCCCGGAGTCGTGCGGTGAATGTAGTGCAAACGCGGCCCCGGCTGCGCGGCCCCGCCCGCCGTGTGTTTGATATTCCGATACGTGAAATCCGGCTGCGCACCCGTCGCCAGCAGTGTTTCCTCCAGGGATTTTCCCCAGACCACGCGGCCCTTGCCAAACGTCCGTTCCTTCACGCGCGCGCCGTCGCAATCGCCCCAGACTTCCGCGACGAGTTTGCGCACCTCCTCGTCGCACGCCGGATAATCGCGGAGACCCGGTGAGCGCAGCGGCGGCGCGCCGAGCACGGTCGCGCCGTCGCGCACGAGATCGCGGATTTTGCGCAACAGCGCGGGCGTCATCAGGCGCTGCCGCGGCATGACGAGCACGCGGTAGCCCACGCCGTCGGGCAGCGTGAGCCGACCGTCCTTCACGGACATGCGCGTGAGCACCACTTCGCCGGAACACAAATCGTAATCGTAGCCCTCCGGCGGCGCGGGCAGTATCTCTTTTCGCGGCGGCGGATTTTTTATCCCCTCCTCGTCCTGCAAATAACAAATGTCCGCGACGAACGTCCCCTGCCGCAGCATGTACTGGCAGCGCGCGAGATATTCATGCCATGGGCGGCTCTGCTCCCACCACGTCGCCGTGCGCTCATATTCCCAACCCCACGGCCCCATCGTCATGCCGGGTTTGCGGTCATCCGTCCAGGGCTGCATCGAATAGCGATGCACGATAAAATGATTGATGCCCGCGCAAAACGCCGCGTCGCCGATGGCCTTCGCCGCGTAAGGATGCACCCGGTGCTTGCTGTTCAAATCCGACGCCGTGAACGCCTCCGCGCCGATGACGTTTCTCCCGTAAATGTGTCCGGCCGATGCCATCGTCTTCACGCTCGGATGCTGATTTTCCAGATCGGGCGTCACCCAGAATTCGCCCATCGGCAGATCTGCGCGCCCCGCGTAAGTCAGCGGATCGAAAGGCCCGTTGCGATAGCCTTCCAGTGAAAAAATCCGCCCGTGCCTGTGCGCGAGCGCAGCCATGCGCCCCGCGTAGTTTTCGTTCAGCAAGTCGGAAATCGTGCGGCGCACGTCCCACAAAAACCGTTCGCTCAACGCGGCGTCGCCGACGATCCGTCCCGTGATCGCGGGCAGCCACGGCAGCGGATCGTAACCGCGCAAACGCTCGAACTCGCCGCGAAACTTCGGTGTCCAGTTCTGGAAACCGACCTCCCAGCTGTCAATGTGCATGCCGGCAAACGTGCCCGCGCCCGTGCCCGCCGCATCCGTCTCCTTCACGAGTTTCCCCAGAAATCCGTCGAAGTGTTTGTCGAGCGCGGCGGCGCTGAGTTTGTCCACCTCCAGCCCGCGCGCATCGCCGGGCGCCGGGTAATTGACACGGCCCGTCGAGGTGTGGCCAAAGCGCAGAATCGTCCACTCGCCCTCCGGCACATCCCACCGGAGGCGTCCCTCGCGGAGATGCGCCGACAGGTTTTGTATTCTGTTTTTGGATACGCTCATGCCGGCCGTCACGCCGGCGGTTTCCACCGGCGACGCCGCGAGGCCAAGCCCGGACTTGGCCTCGTAGGCGTCGGTGCGAAACGCCGACGCAAGCGTGATCTCGTTCACCCGCAGACCGTCCATCGAGGCGTCGTTGCCGCTCAGCGCCACGCGGAAATATTTCGCCTTCACGGGCGCGAAGGTCTTCGGCGTGCCGTTGGCCGGCGTGCGCGCGATTTCGCGAAAGACGCGCCCGTCGTCCGAGACTTGCAATTCGCACAGGACACGCCCCGCCGCCGCGCCCGTGCCGCGTTTTGCAAACGCAACATCGACCTCAATCGAGCACGCCTCGAGGGGTTCCTCGAAAGCAAGCTCCACGCGCGGCCATTCGCCCCGGTTTTTCGGACGCGGGAGGAGCGCGCCCGTTTTTTTGTCGCCGTCGAAAAGGGCGGAAAGTTCCGCCGCGGGCGTCGCCGTGTTTGTCGTGACCGACGGCTTGTGGTCGCGCATCGCGCGCGTTTCGGACGGCGGCGTGGGAAACGCCAGCACGGCGATATCACGATAGTATCGCATGTTCGTCTCCGGCTGCTTGAGCGCGTCGTCGAACGTCACCGGACCCGTCACGCGCCGCTCCGTCCACGTGACTTTCTGCATGGAGTTTTCCGGTGTGTTCCAAGGCCCGCCAGAGCCGGTCCAGCCGGGGTCGTTGTTCATGATGAGTTGCAGTCCGAGCCGTTTCATCTCGCCCACAGCGAACGCAAACATGTCGCGCCATTCCTGCGTGACCATGCGCACGGGTCCCTTGGGGACGCCCTGGTCGATCTCCATGATCAACACGCCGCCGATGCCCACGCGCTGCATCGCCTCCAAGTCGGCGGTGATGCCCTCGCGCGTGATGTTTCCGTCCGACCAAAACCAAAACACCCACGGGCGCGCGTCGTCGGGCGGCGTCGCGAAATTTTTTTCGAGCGTCGCCGTCGTTGCTGTCGTCGTTGTCGTTGTTGGCGTTGGCGGCATCGGCGACATCGGCGGCGCCGTTGTCGTCGTTAGCATCGGCGGCATCGGCGGCGTCGGCGGCGCGGCATTGATCGGGGAAACGCATCGCGGGAATGCGGCAATAAGCAGGCACGTTGCGAGCAGACATGTTGCGAGCGCCGTAAGGATGGGTTGCGTGAGGGCGGGTTGTGTGTGGGTGGGTTGTGTGTATGTGGGTTTCATGTTGTGGGAGTTGTCGAAGTTTATTCGCGCGCCTGCCGCAAAATCCAAACGGGGCCAATCAGGCCCGACGGCAGAAGCGCGGCGTCATCCTTGAGCGGGATGTTCGTGCGCGTGAGTTTTTGCGATGGCGCCAGGTACTTGTCGCCGATGAGCCGGTTGGGCCAGAGATTCACGACTTCGATTTCGAGGACATTGTCCGCGCGCCTGACCGCGCCGGTGATGTCCACCTGCCACGGAGCCGTCCACACGGTGCCAAGCGCCGCGCCGTTCAGGCGCACGGTCGCGAGATTTTTCACCACGCCCAGATCAAGAATAACGCGGCTGTCCGCGGACAATCCGTCCGCAAAATCAAAACGCTTCGTGTAGCTGGCGGCGCCGGAATAATAACGGATGCCTTCGTCGCGGTGCAGCGTCCAGTCCATCAGGCCCGGAAACTCGATCTCCGCCGGGCCGCCCCACGCCGGATCGAACGCGAGCGTCCACGCGCCGGTGATTTCCTGCACGGCGGTTTGCGCGGGGAAATTGCGGGCGCCGGAGCCGGCGGTCGCGGCGCGGCGGAAAACAACAAACAGCGACTGGTGCGGCGCGAACGTCAGCGGCGTCACCGTGCGTCCTTTTTCCACGCGATACCCGGTGGCGTCGCGCATCGCGCCGGTGACCGGGTCCCAAATCTCGGGCTGCCTGTCCGCGACACGGAATGTGCAATCGACGCTGGCTGTCCGCGCGTTGCGGTTCACGACGAAATAAATGTCCGCGCCCTCCGCCGTCCGGTGAATGAAATCAAGCGAACCGGCGCCCGTGTCGTATTCAAAATCAGGATACACGCCGGCGGCGGTGAGCACGTCGCGCTCATTTTTTCCAGCGGGCACGCGCCCCGCATCCCAAAGCTCCGCGGCGATTGCGCGCACCTCGTCGTCGCATTGCGGGTAGCCGCCCAGCCCGGGTGTTTGCGCGGGGCGCGGACCGATCACGGTGGCGCCGGCTTTCACGAGGTCGCGGATTTTTTGCGCAACCTCGAGCGGCATGCGGTCGGTGTCCGGCAGCACGAGCACGCGGTAGCTCATGCCGTCGGGCAGCACGAGACGCCCGTCGCGCGCTGCGAGCCGGTTGAGCAGCACGTCGGTGTTGCACACGTCGTAATCGTAACCCGCGTCCAGGCCGGCGGGCGTGTGTTTGGGTTCGACAATGTTCGGCGCCCAGTCGCCGTTGTAATAAAGCACGTCGGCAACGAACAGGCCGCTTTGAAGCAAATGCTGGCAGCGCCCGATGTAATCGACAAACGCGCCCGCCTGATTCCACCACGTGATGTTCGGATTGAAGTGCGTGCCCGCGCCGTATTCGAAGCCGGGCCTGCCGTCCTCGGGACGTTGCGCGGTCGACGTGTGAAAAACGATGCGGTTGATGCCTTCGCAAAACGCGCGGTCGGCGGTGGGCTTGAGCGCCGCCGGGTCATCGCTCCAATGCGCAAACGTGGTGAACGCCTCCGCCGCCGCCGTGCGCCGTCCGTAAATGTGCGCCGCGGTGGCGACCATTTTGCCGACCTGATTCTGGCCGTTGTGTACGAAGCGGTAATTGTCCTGCCAGAACTCGCCCATCGGCCTGCTCACGCGCCCGAGATTTTTCAACGCGTCCATGCACATCGTGGCCGACCAGCCCGGCCCCGCGCCTTCCGATTCGGCCTCCATGCCGTGTTCGCGGCACAGTTCCTCGAAACGTTTGTAGAGACTGTCGGCCATCAGATCGGCGACCGTGCGGCGGTAGTCGTGGAGAAAGCGGTCGGAGATTTCCGCGCTGCCCACGAGGCGCCCCGCAAAAACCGGCAGATACGGCGTGGCATCGTAACCGCGCAGGCGTCGGAATTTTTCGAGCAACGCCGCCGTCCAGTTTGGAAAACCGTCCTCGAAACTGTCGCTATGAAAATATTTCAGCGTGCCGCCGGCGCCGCCCACCTTCACTCCCGCGGCGGCGGCTTCGTCGAGCAGGATTTTCCCGAGATGCGCGAATTGCGCCCCGACGCCCGCTTCGTCGAGCCAGTCGATTTCGAGTCCGTCCGCCTCGGGCAGCGCATACGCGGTGCGCGCGCCCGTCATGCGATGCCCCGTGCGCAAAATCACCCAGCGGCCCGGCGGCACGTCCCAGTCGAGGCGTCCGTCCGCGCCGACTTTGTCCGTGAGGTCGATCACGTTGTCCGCGGCGAGCGGCTGGTCGGCTGCTTCGTTTTTCCAAGGCACGAGCGTCGGCGCCATCACCTCCCACGCATAGGCGTGGCTGCTCGCATCGAGGCGGTTGCTTTTTGCCTGGAGCGATTTCAAACGCGCGCCCGACAACTTTGCGGTTTCGGGAAACGCGATGATTTTTGAGTCGCGGTAGTCGAGTTTTTCGAGCGGCAGGTCGACGTAGTCTTTTATGAACAAATGCCGCGCGCCGTCGTAGCCGTCGCGATTTCCCGGCAGCGGGAGCACGCCGGAAAAATGCCGCGGACCCTCCACGGTCAGCGTCGATTGCAAAAACCAGCGTCCGGAATTTTCCGGCTTTATCCACGGGCCGCCCATGCACCAGCCGGTGCTCAGATTGATGCCGACCTCGATGCCAAGCCGCTCCGCCTCGCGCAACGCGTGGCGAAAAAGCCCGCGCCATTCGGGCGAGAGAAACGCAGGCCCGCGGGGAATCGGTTTCGTGCCGAAGCCCGTCGTGGAATTGATGAGCACCACGCCGCCGATGCCCTTCGCGCGAAACTCCGCGAGGTCGCGCGTGATGCCCTCCTTGCTGACGTTGGTGTTGAACCACCACCAGAACGTGGACGGCTTGGAAACATCGGGCGGTTTTGCGAAACCGCTCTCCAACGCATCCGCGGCGGCTGGCGTCGCGAGGACAAGCGCGAGCGCGATCAGCATAACTGATAGTACGCGGCTCGTAGGGCCTGACCTTGTGTCAGGCCGCGCACGCGTGGGAGGCCACACTGGTAATTTGCGGCCTGACACAAGGTCAGGCCCTACGAAATCTGCCAGCTGCGTAACATCAGTTAGTATATCTGATGTTACGCGACCGCGCCTGGGAGCGCGGGCATCTCTGCCCGCGATGCGTGTTCGAAACATACCAAGCGGACGCACGGCGTTTCGCGGGCAAAGATGCCCGCGCCCCCAGGAAAGACCTTCGCGTTGCCCTCGCTCAATCGCGGGTTTCGGGTTTGTTCGATGGCGGAAGAACACGCCTGCACTCCGCACGCCCGCGCCTTTTGAACCGCCTTCTGAATCTCTTTGGCTGCGCAACATCAGTTTATAATATCCATTTCCTGCGCTTCCCTACTCTTTCGTTTGCAGCAATGTCACCGGCCCAATCAGGCCGGACGGCAGAAGCGTCCACTTTTTCAAATCGACGGGGATGTTCGTGTCGGTGAAGCGTTTTTCCCCCGGCAGCGGCTCGTCGCCGATCAGGCGGTTGCGCCACTCGTTGATCACTTCGATTTCGAGCAGGTTTTCGCCGGCCTTGAGCGCGTCCGTGATGTCGACGCGCCAGGGCGCGGTCCACAGCGTGCCGAAATCCTTTCCGTTGACGCGGACACCCGCGATGTCCTTCACGACGCCGAGGTCGAGATGCACGCGGACGCCCGCGGACAACGCGTTTTTCGGACAATCGAAATGCCTGCGATACCACGCTGCGCCGGAATAATATTTGATCCCGTCCTCGGCGCGTTTCGTCCAGTCCTCCAGTTGCGCAAATCCGACGCTCGCGGGGCCGCCCAGCGCGGGATCGAACGCGACCGTCCACGCGCCGGACAATTCGGCCAGTGGTTCAAAGCGCGTCGCATTTTTTGCCGGACGATTTTTGGCGGAACGCGCCGCGCCCTGGCTCCGCTTTTTTCCAGCCTTCGCAAAAACCACGAATAGCGATTGGAACGGCGCCAGTTCCATGCCGGGCAGGATCACGCGGCCTGCCTCCTCGCGATATTCGGCAGCGGGGCGTCTTGTGCCGTCGACGGGATTCCAGATTTCGGGAATCATCCCGGCGACGCGGAAACTGCCGTCGAGCGTGACCGTTTTCGGGGCGAGGTTCGCGACAAAATAAATCTCCGCGCCGCCCGTGCCGCGGTGGATGAAATCTATCGCCGCGCCCTCGCCGGCCGTGTGCGTGAAATCCGGCCCGATGCCGTCGTTCGTCAGAATGTCGCGCAGCGCCGGCCCCCAGATGATGCGACCGCGACCGTGGCGGTTCATGGTTGTTTTTTTCCCATCGCACGCGCCCCAGATTTCGGCCGCGAGCGCATCGACCTCGCGGTCGCACGCCGGATAATTTTTCAAGCCGGAGCTGCGGCGCGGACGCGGCCCGGTGACGGTCGCGCCGGCAGCGACGAGTTCGCCGATTTTTTTGAGCACTTCGGGCGGCATGCGGTCGGTGTCCGGCAGCACGAGCACGTGGTAGCTCATGCCGTCGGGCAAAACGATGCGTCCATCGCGCACGGAGAGGCGCGTGAGCAGCACCTCGTCGTTGCACGCGTCGTAATCGTAGCCGCAGCCAAGCGAAGAATCGGAGTGTTTTGTCGGCACGATGTTCGGCGCCCAGTCGCCCACGTAATAAAGCACGTCGCCGACAAACAACCCCTGCCGCAGCAAGTGCTGGCAGCGTCCGATGTACGCCAGAAACGCACCGGCGCGGGACCACCAGGTCACGTTGCGATTGAAATGAGTGCCCGCGTAATATTCGTAGCCCGGCTTGCGATTTTTCGAATGCGTGGCCGAGGACGTGTGTATGAAAAAGCGGTTGATGCCCTCGCAAAACGCGCGGTCAGCCGCCTGCTTCAAACTCGCGGGATAATCCATCCAGTGACGGTACGACGTGAACGATTCCGCGGAGGCCGCCTTGCGCCCGTAAATGTGCGCCGCCGAGGAAACCATCTTGGTGATTTTGTTCTGGCTGTCTTCCAGGCGCGTCGTGCCGTAGGGCAGCTTGGGGTCGAGGCCGCCCGGCTCGTCGTGGATGTTGCCCAGCCAGAATTCGCCCATCGGCCAGTCGCTGCGCCCGAGATTTTTCAAGCCGTCCATGCACACGCTTCCGGAGCGGCTCGGCCCGCCGGATTCGTTTTGCACATCCATGCCGTGCTCGTGGCATTTTTGCGCGAAGTAGCCGTAGTGCCTGTCGGCCATGCAATCGGCGATGGTCTTTCTATAATCGTGCAGGAAGCGGTCCGATATTTCCGCGCTTCCAATAATATAACCGGTGAGCGCCGGCAGATAGGGACGCGCATCGTAACCGCGCCGCTCCTGAAATTCCCGCAATATGTTTTCCGTCCAGTTCGGGAAACCGTCCTCGAAACTGTCGTCGCAAAAATACTTGAGCGTGTTGCGCCCGTTGATCGTGCCGCCTTCCAGAAAAACGCGGCCCAGATGCTCGAATTGTATGTCGACCGGCTTGCTCGCGAACCAGTCCACGGAAAGGCCGTCCACCTCCGGCGGCGCGATCATGAGGCGCGAGCCGGTCATGCGATGCCCTGTGCGCAAAATCACCCAGCGGCCCGGCGGCACGTCCCAGTCCAGATGCCCGTCCGCCGTCACGCGCGACGTCAGGTCAACAACGTCTCCCGGCGCGATGGGAACATCGCCGGGTTTCGCGCTCCAAGGTTCAATCGCCGGCCCCATGACTTCGCGCGGGCGCGCGTGATTGCTCAGGTCCTTGCGGTTCGCCTTCGCCGCCAGCAAACCGGCGCGCTCTTTGTCGCTGATTATTGAAGCGTCCGCGGCGTCCTCGCGAAACGCCACCACGCACGTGTCGCGGTAGTCGAGTTTCTCCAGCGGGAGGTCCACGTATGTTTTATAATTGGGCGGATTAAAAACCCGGTCGTAGCCGGCGCGGTTTCCGGGTGGCGGCAGTTTTTCGGAAAACTTTTTCGGGCCAATGACCGCGACCCGCGATTGCAAATACCAGCGGCCCGAATCGCGCGGCCCGATCCACGCCCCGCCCATGCACCAGCCGCCGCACAGGTTGACGCCGACCTCGATGCCGAGCCGGTCCGCCTCAAGGATGGCGTGGCGGTAAAGCGCCTTCCACTCGTCCGACAAAAACGCGGGGCCGAAACGGCGCCGCTCCTTCGGCCCGAGATTGGTGGAGTTCACGAGCAGCACGGCGCCGATGCCCTTTGCGCGAAACCCTTCCAAATCCAGCGTGATGCCCGCCTTGTCCACCTGCCCGTCGAGCCACCACCAATAACATCCGGGCTTCATCGCATCGGGCACGGTGTCGAAACCTTCCGCCAAAGCGCCGGCGGAGGCAGCGGAGGCAGCGGTGGTGGTGGCGGTGGTGGCGGCGGTGGTAGTGGCGGCGGCGGTTTTCCCCGGCTCCGGACGCGCGGGCGAAGATGCCATGACCGCGCCGCCCGCCGTTGTCCGAAACACGATCAGGCCGGCGCCCGCGAGCGAAGTCGCCTTTATAAAATCCCTGCGCTTCATTCCTTTTTTCATGGGTGATATTGTTTGCGGTTTATTGTTCTTTCAGGATGGAGACCGGCCCGAGCAGGCCCGACGCGAGAAGGGGTGACTTGGGGTTGATGACGATGTTGGTGTCGGTGAGGCGTTTTTCCGGCGGCAGCGTGGCGTCGTGGAGCACGCGGTTGCGCCATTCGTTGACGACCTCGATTTCGAGCACGTTTTCACCGGACTTCACGATGTCCGTAATATCGACGCGCCACGGCGCCGTCCACACCGTGCCGAGGTCGCGTCCGTTGAGGCGCACGCCGGCGATATCCTTCACCACGCCAAGGTCGAGATGCAGGCGGGCGTTCGCGCCGGCCTCGTTTTTATAATCAAAACGTTTTATATAAAACGCCGCGCCGGAATAATATTTAATCCCCTCCTCGGGACGCTTCGTCCAGTCTTCAAGCGAGTCGAAACGCACCTCGGCGGGACCGCCCCACGCGGGGTCAAATTTCACCGTCCACGGGCCGTCCAGTTCGCGCACGACGGCGTGGTCGTGGAAATTGCGCGCGCCGGGTTTCGCCGCCGCAACCGTCGGCTTCGCGGGAAACACGACAAAGACCGACCCGAATGGCGCAAACGCGAGCGGCACAATCGTGCGCCCGCGTTCGGCGCGATGCGCGGCGGCGCGAATCGTGCCGTCGAGGGGATTCCAGATTTCGGGCGCGCGACCGGCGACACGGAAACTGCACTCCTGCGTCTGCGCGCAGCCCGCCTGGTTCGCCACGAAATAAATTTCCGCGTCGCGCGTGCCGCGATGTATAAAATCCATGCCGGTGCCGCTCATGCCGGCCACGCCCGTGGAGAGCGCGGCGGCGGCGTTTTGCAAGCAGGCGAAATCCGGGCCGATGCCGTCGCCCGCAAAAATGTCGCGCAACGGCACGCCTTGGAAAACGCGTCCGCGTCCGTATTTGTTCAGCGTGCGCGTCCCGCCGTCGCAATCGCCCCAAAGCTCGCGGGCGAGTCGCGCAACGGCGTTGTCCGATGCGGGATGATTTTTCAGGCCGGGATCGCGTCGCGGCGGCGGCCCGGAAATCGTCGCGCCCGCCTCGGTGAGCGCCTTGATTTTTTCCAGAACCCCGACCGGCATGTGCTCCGATTCCGGCAGCACGAGGACGCGATAGCTCATGCCGTCGGGCAGCACGAGCCTCCCGTCGCGCACGGTGACGCGCCCGAGCAGCACCTCGGTGTTGCACACATCGTAATCGTAACCAAAGCCCAGCCCGGGATCGATGTGTTTGGGCGGCACGATATTCGGGGCGCCGTCGCCATTATAATAAAGCACGTCCGCCACAAAAAGCCCCTGCCGCAGCAAATGCTGGCAACGGCCCAGATATTTCAGAAACCCGCCCGAGTGATGCCACCATGTGACATTGGGATTGAAGTGCGTGCCCGCGAAATATTCGTAGCCCGGTTTTTTGCCGGCGAGTTTGGTCGCGGACACCGTGTGCATGACAATCTGGTTTATGCCTTCGCAGAGCGCCCTGTCGGCGGCCTGTTTCAACATGCCCGGCGCATCCTGCCAATGCCGGTAGGTGGTGAACGATTCCGCGGCGGCCATCCTGCGCCCGTAAATATGCGCGGCGGACGCGACCATTTTTGTCACCTTGTTCTGCCCGTCCTCAAGGCGCGTCGGGCCATAGCCGTGTTTTGCGTCGAGGCCGCCCGGCGCGTCATGGTTCACGCCCAGCCAGAACTCACCCATCGGGCGGTCGGCGCGCCCGAGGTTTTTGAGCGTGTCCATGCACATCGTGCCGGAGCGGCTCGGCCCCGCGGATTCGTGCTGCGCCTCAAGACCGAGTTCGTGGCATTTTTTCCCGAAATACAAATAATGCCTGTCGGCCATGCAATCGGCGACGGTCTTTCTATAATCATACAAAAAGCGGTCCGAGATTTCCGCGCTGCCAATGATAAAGCCGCCCAACACCGGTGTATAGGGACGCGGATCATAACCGCGCCGCTCCCCGAACTCGCGCAGGATGCCCTCCGTCCAATTCGGGAAACCATCCTCGAAGCTGTCGCTGCAAAAATATTTTATCGCGGTGCGCCCGTTTATTTTTCCGCCCTCGATGAATTTTTTCCCCAGGTTTTCAAATTGTATGTCAACCGGTTTGCTCGCAAGCCAGTCGATTGAAAGACCGTCGGCCTCGGGCGGCGCGATCATCAGGCGCGAGCCGGTCATGCGATGGCCGGTGCGCACAATCACCCAGCGGCCCGCCGGCACGTCCCAGTCGAGGTGTCCGCCGGCGCCCATGCGCGGGGTCAGGTCAATCACGGCATCCGGCGCGATGGGTTTGTCGTCCGGGCGCGAAACCCAAGGCGCAAGCGCCGGCCCCATCACGTCGCGCGCGCGGGTGAAATTGCTCGCATCCCTGCGATTCGTTTTTGCGGGAAGCATCCCGGCGCGCTCCTTGTCGCCGAAACGCGACGCCTCGCCCGCATCGTCGCGAAACGCCACGACACAAGTGTCGCGGTAGTCGAGTTTTTCGAGCGGCAAATCAATATACTCCTTGTAACCGGGCGGATTAAAAACCCTGTCGTAACCGTCGCGCCCGCCCGGAAGCGGCAGCACGCCGGAAAATGTTTGCGGCCCCGTGAGGACATGACGCGACTGCAAAAACCAGCGTCCCGAATCGCGCGGCCCGATCCACGGCCCGCCCATGCACCAGCCGCCGCTCAGGTTGACGCCGAACTCGATGCCGAGCCGGTCGGCCTCGCGGACGGCGTGTTTATATAATTCCATCCATTCATCCGAAAGAAACGCGACGCCCCTGCGCCTGTTTTCCCTCGGGCCGAGGTTGGTGGAGTTTACGAACAACACGCTGCCGATGCCCTTCGCGGCAAACTCCTCCAAATCGCGCGTGATACCCGCGCGGTCCACCTGCCCGTCAAGCCACCACCAGTAGCCGCCCGGCCGCGCCGAATCCGGCACACGCGCAAATTCCCCCGCCAGTTCTGTTGCCAGTTCCGCTGCGCCCGCATCGGGAACACCGCCCGCGTTTGTCGCGGGGACTTTTGCAAACATGCCCGCGCGGCAAACAGCCAGCGACGCGCCGGCCAGCGAACTGATTTTTATAAAGTCTCTGCGTTTCATGATGCTTTGATAATGGGCAATTTGGAAAATGCGGAAAAACGTGCGGATGGCATAGGGTGGAAAACGGTTGAAGTTCGAAGCAAAAAAACCGCCGTCATCATATTCGCCCCGCTATCGTGATGGAATGCACAGAGTGATTTAAAACATACAAAAAATGCCCAAACTCCCAAAGGCCCTGCTTCCGCCACCCTGCGCCACCCTGCGCCGCCGCGTGCCACCCCGCGCCGCCCTGTGCCACCACGCGCTACCGCGCGATGCCGCGCAAGAGCGCCGCCGGAGATTCGCGATGATGGCGACAGCGGCGGTTGCGCGCATCGACCCGCATTCGCCGCATCCGCCGCATCCGCCGTTGAGTCCCCCCCCCTCCGGGCACCGCGAGTTGGAGCCGGAAACGCATGCGCATGCCCCGCGCACCGCAACAGGCCCTGATCGCGCAAGACCGCGACGCATTCGAAGCATGCCACAGGGCCGCGCGAAATCAGCGAAAACACAATATTCGTGGCACTGCCGTCGTTGGCTCTGACACTTTGTCAGCCCTTTTTTCGAACCTCATCGTACACTTCCCCCGCCCCATTGATCATCTTTTTAAGTTCTGATGTTACGCAGCGCGTAGTGCCTGACCTTGTGTCAGGCCGCGAATTACCAATGTGGCCTCCTTCGCGAGCACGGCCTGACACAAGGTCAGGCCCTACGAAAACTGCCGACCGCGTAACATCAGTTAAGTTTTCAAACGTCTCCCAAAAACAGCACCGGGCCGGACATGACACTGGACGGCTTTATGCGGGTGATCGGGGACGACCTGCGCATCGACCACCTGCAAAAACTGATCTCCGGCCCCGGCTATGTCCTGCCGGTGGAAATACGGCAAATCCTCAGGCAAAGTGCGACGACGTGGACGCTGGTCACGGCCAATGTCGATTGCAAAAACGCGTTGTCGGAAATCAACGCCGGCAGAGACCCCTACCCCACGCCCACGCATACGGGCGCATCTCAACAACGGGACAAGGCATGCCGCCATGCCGCCAATTCCGGAGTAGAGCGGGCGTCCCGCCCGCTGACGGCGAAGCCGCCGGATCGAGTAGCACGGGCATCTTGCCCGTGGACGGCGCGAAGCGCCGCCCCCTATGCCGGCCCCGACGCGGGCGAGACGCCCGCGCTACTCCCGAAACGCGGGCAGGATGCCCGCGCTACTTCCGGAACACGGGCGAGATGCCCGCGCCTCGGCGTCTTGCTTGTCCCGTTTTTGAGATGCGCCCTATTGCGCGTCAGCGCAGTACCTGACCTTGCGTCAGGCCGCGGATTACTGTGTGCTTCCCTGCCCGCGCACGGCCTGATACAAAGTCAGGCGCTGCAAAATCCTGCCGCCGCGCAGCATCAGTCTCCAATATAAAAAATCCCATTCACATCATACAAACAAAAGGGCACTTTGAAAAACAGTTTAAAAACCAAACCAATAAATTAACCACGGATTACACGGATGAACACGGATAAAACCAGGCACTCGATCAGTCTTTTTCTTATCCGTGATAATCCGTGCAATCCGTGGTTAAAAAAATGACTTTTTCAAAGT
>JAISGL010000479.1 GCA_031263125.1 Opitutaceae bacterium
GCGATGCGCCTTCACCCACGGTTATTTATATTGAGTCCCTTCGGGACTCTCCTGCATCGCTCTCCTGCATCGCTCTCCCGCATCGTTTGCCACGACTCCCACCACATTCGTTCGCACCCAGGCCGCCGGATATTCGTTCTTTTCGAACCGGGCGAGGCTCCGCCTCGTCGGCAGGCTTGGCAGCCTGCGCTACTTTTGAGCGGCGGCGCTAAAGCAAGCCGGAGACTTTCCAGAAATATGTTGGGGTCCGGTGGTGTTGCGACTGCGTCGCTCAACCACCGGCTTTCTCTTTACTACAACGGCACTGCCTGCATTATTTTTCACACATGAAAGCCGCCGCAACACTCCGTTCAATCATTCCATTTGTTCTTCTTTCGGCAATGGCGCCCGCGCTCCCTGCCCTCGCACTGCCGGCTCCGGACGCATTGCCGGTCCACCCCGCGCCGCCCGATCCGCTCGTCATGACTGGCGGCCCGCGCATCACGACCGCCGGGGAGTGGCTCGCCAGACGCGCGCCCGGACTCCGCATGCTGTTTCAAAACTACGAATACGGCGTTCAACCAAAGGAAATCGCGCCCGTCATCAGGCTCATCCGCGAAGACAAAAACGCCCTCGGCGGCAAAGCCACGCTCCGCGAATTTTCAGCCGACACCACGCTCGCCGTGAACCGCGTGCATCTGCTCGTCGTCATTCCAAACAAACGCGAACGGCCCGCGCCGTGTTTTCTCGGCATGAGTTTCCAGCCTGTTTATACACTTTTGGCCGACCCGCTCATACAAATGCCCGCCGGCGGGGATGAGACAAAACGCGGCTCGCAAACCGCCGCGTGGCCCGTCGGACAAATCATCGACCGCGGCTACGCTTTCGCGTGCTTCCACAACGGCGACATCATGACCGACAAACCCGAACCCGCCGCCGAGGCGCTCAAACGCTTCGCCACCGCCGCCAGCGTCGAACCCGGCGCCGCCAACGCCCCCGGCACCATCATGGCGTGGGCGTGGGGCTGCTCGCGCATGCTCGACTGCCTGCAAACCATCCCCGAAATCGACGCGCGCCGCGTCGCCATCGTCGGCCACTCGCGCAACGGCAAGGCCGCGCTCGCCGCCGCCGCGTTCGACGAACGCTTCGCGCTCGTCATCCCCAGCCAGGCCGGCTGCGGCGGCACCGCGCCCAACCGCGTTTCCCCCGACGACGCGCGCCCCGGCGCCAACGGACGCCCCCGCGTCGAAACCGTCGCCCGGATCACGAAAAGTTTTCCCCACTGGTTCTGCAAAAATTTCTCCGCGTTCGGCGACGCGCCCGAAAAACTCCCCTTCGACCAGCACGCCCTCATCGCGCTCTGCGCGCCGCGCCCCGTGCTGATAAGCTGCGCGACGGGCGACGTGTGGTCGAACCCGCCCGGACAATTCGCCATGCTCCGCGCCGCCGATCCCGTCTACCAACTCGTCGCGAAAGACGGCCTGCGCGCCGGCGTCACCGAAATGCCCGCCGAGGGAAAACTGACCGACTCGCGCCTCGGCTTTTTCATCCGCCCCGGAAGACACTCCATGACAACGGAAGACTGGCGCGCCTGGCTCGACTACGCCGACAAGTGGCTGAAGTAATTCTAACACGCGTTCATAAGTGCATCTATGATCCAATTATGAACTGATGTTACGCGGCCAAAGAAATTCAGAAGGCGCCGCTGTGTTCTTCCGCCATCAACCAAACCCGAATTCCGCGATTGGGCGGGAGCAACGCGACAGCATCTGGGAGCGCGGGCATCTCTGCCCGCGAAACGCCGTGCGCCCGCTTCTTGTATTTCGAAAACGCATCGCGGGCAAAGATGCCCGCACTCCCAGGTGCTGTCGCGTAACATCAGTTATGAACTGATATTGCGCGGACGGCAGATTTCGTAGGGCCTGACCTTGTGTCAGGCCGCGAATTACTTGTGAGACCTCCCACGCATGCGCGGCCTGACACAAGGTCAGGCCCTACGCACGTGTAACGCAGTTATGAACGCAAGCTAGAATAAGCGGCAAAAAAGCAGGGCGCGTGAGTCTCCAGACCTGCGCTCCTTATCCAATCCGCCTCCCCACGCGCAGCGAATCGCCCTCTTCCTCGATCTCGAAAATCACCGCGCGCTCCAGGCGCGTCTTGTTCGGCGTGTGCAAAATCATCATCAGTTTCCCGTCGCCAAAACGGCGGAACATCATGGCGTGCCCGCCATCGTCCCCAAAAAGCGGCGACGGCTCCTGCCGCCACGGGCCGGCGAGTTTTCCCGAATCCGAGACCGCGTAACCCGTCGTGTAACCCTTCGCGCCGCCCGTCGACCACAGCATGAGCAATTTCCCCGAAGCCGTGCGGTGCAGCCAGGGACCATCCGTCACGTGGCAGCCATACGTGGCGGATTTTTTGCTCCACGCCGCGTCGCTTCCATTGAACAACCGCACCGGCTCGCCAACCGTCGCGGACAAATCTTCCGTGAGCCGCACACACTCCACCGTGCCGTCCTTGATCTGCACCCACTCGTGGCAAAACACCATGTGAGGCACGCCGTCCTCGACCCAAAGCGTGCCGTCGAGCGTCATCATGTCGGGCGGCAGCGTGGACTGATCCGGCCTGCCGCCAAACGCGCGGAACGGCCCCTCCGGCGAATCCGCCACGAGCACCTGCGAGCCGCGTTTCACGCGGGGCAGCCAGTCGCGCCACTGTTCGCAAAGCGCCGTGTCGGTGTCGAATGTGAGAAACAGATAATATTTCCCGTGGTAAGCGTGAAGCTCCGGCGCCCAGATTCCCTTTTGCGCCCAAAAGCCCTCCGGAATCTCAAACACCACGCGCGGCCCCGTCCAGTTGACGAGGTCCTTGCTCGTGTATTGCACGACAGCCGGACGCTTGTCCGGCCCGCGCCGTCCCGTGGAGCTGACGAGATAGTACGTCTGCGTCTTTGCATCGGCGAGCACGCAACAATCGCGCAACCGCACATCCGCGAGGCGGACAGTTTCAGGCGATGCGGCGAAAGCATTCGCGGCGAGGCACGCGCACGAAACAAAAAGCGCGAGAGCAAAAGGAAAGGGAATCGAAATGGGAATCGGTGGTTTCATAAAAAAGAGCATGCCATGATTTGCGGTAAAACAAAGAAGCCTGTCATCTTACTGTTTGATGGCAAAAGCACGCGTGCGACTTGGAACGCCGGTTGGCAGACTGCCGGCGTTTCCGGCTTCGGTTTCGCCGGCACAGATTTGAGTCACACCCCACCGCCCCGCGCAGAGCCGCCCCGCGCAGGCGCACTCACCTGCCCGTGGGGCGGTAATTTGTTTCAAGCGCATAACTCTCGATGCCGGCGCCTTTCACCTTGTCAATCAACTGAACAAACAATCCATAGCTGGCCCTGTCATCACCGGTGATAAGAACCCTTGGTTTCCCGCCACGCTTTTCCGTGGCTTGTTTATAGTGCTCTATTATTTTCGAAACCTCACTGATATCATACAATTTCCTGTCCACATAAACACTCCGATCCGAAGAAGCCTGCAAAAGCAAAGGATATTCCATGGGAACCATATCCAAATAGTGTGTGGCAACAGGGAGCTTCGCCGGCAGCCCCTGTATGATTTCCATTGTCGCCACATACAGTGCTCCCGCGACAAATAGTATGAATATTAGATTAATCAGCGGCACCAATTCGATCCGCGGTTTGCGAGGTTTGCCCTTTAACAGATCCGGGATGTTCTTCTCACTGTCAAAGTCGTCGGGATTCATCGTGGTGTGATGGTTGGAGTTGAGTTGAAAACGCGTGAAAATTTTGACGTTGGCAATCCTGCAAACGGCAGCGGGAAGGTCAAGATTGGGAACGCCGATTGGCAGACTGCCGGCCCGCCCGTCCCGTCCTCGCCGCCATCGCCGCCGCATCGTCCGCGGACGCCTCCGCCGTCAGCGTCCGTTTCCCGAGCAGATTCACCGCGCCCCACAAAATAATCCCGAACGCCACCCCGCCGACGTGCGCGAGCGTCGCCACGCGAATCGACGGATCATCGAACTTGATCATCCCGCCGCCATGCCCGCCGAGCTGCGCCTCGTAAATCAACTCGGCCACATGAATCCCCAAAAACGCCGGCCAGAACCAGTCGCGCCACGACTGTTGCCAGCCCAAAAACGCCAGCATGACGAGCCACCCCACATTCGCGCCCGACAGTCCGCCGTAGCGAATCATATCGGGATCAAAAACAAAAATCGTCACCGCCACCGCCAGCGGCATCAGCACGAACCAGCCCGCGTTCAGCCACCACCGGTACCGGTAAACCAGCGCCCACCCGATCAAAAAATACAACCCCGTATCCAGCGCAAAATGCACCCAGCCGAAATGCACAAAATTGCCCGTCCACATCCGCCACCATTCGCCCGCGAGGATTTCCGTCCGGTCATACACCAGCGCCTTTGCCAGCGCCGGCCACGACTGCGCCACAAGCGCCAGCACGCCGCCCGGCAAAAACAGCCACGGCAGCAAACGCGGTTTCAACAATGATTTTGGAGGAGGCAACATGCGAAAACGCGAAGTGAACCACGGATTGCGCGAATTGCACGGATAATTGCAAAAGCCCAAAACACACGGGGGAAAAATTCGTTCTGATGGGAGTGACGAGCTGATGTTACGCGGCCGGCAGTTTTCGCAGGGCCTGACCTTGTGTCAGGCCGTGCTCGCGAAGGAGGCCACATTGGTAATTCGCGGCCTGACACAAGGTCAGGCCCTACTCTCCCGCATCGCCCGCCCGTGGACGGCGAAGCCGCCGGATTGACGTAGCACGGGCATCTTGCCCGTGGGTTTGCGTAGCACGGGCATCTTGCCCGTGGACGGCGCGAAGCGCCGCCT
>JAISGL010000481.1 GCA_031263125.1 Opitutaceae bacterium
CAAATGAGATTTCTGGTTTTCATATGCCTGGACAAAATGGCGCAGACATTCCTGCCCATGCGGAACGAAGGAAACTCCGGCGTAAGGCAGGTCAAGCGCGATCAGACTCCGCGCGATCAGACTGCGCGCGATCAGGCCCTGCAAAATCCGCCGGCTGTGTGTGTAATATCAAAGGATAATTTGGATATATTTACGCACAGCTCCGCGCAAATTGCGCTTTGCATCGGCAAATTCAGCGCAATCCTCCTTCGCATGTCACCCGCTGCCAGTTCCGCCGCACGTATTTCCGTATCCGCATCCGCATCCGCCGTCGCCCCCGCTTCTCGCGCAGGCGTTGCCACATTGTCCGGCTCGTATCCGTCAGACAACTACACCGTCTTCGCCCACCTCAACGCCGCCAACGCCCCGCTCTACCGCGCCATCCTCGACATCTTCATGGCCAAACGCGCCCAGTTCATCATCTCCCTGCGCCCCGCGGAAATCCTCGCCGTAATCCCCTCCGCCCTTCTCGCGTCCCCCTCGTCTTCATTCACCCCTTCACCTTCACTTTCATCTTCACTTTCACCTTCACCCACCTCCCCGTCCTCACCCACCCCCTCGCCCTCGCCGCCCTCGCCGCCACCCGCGCCGCCGCCGAAGCCGAATACGCCGCCGCTCCCTCCGACAGCGCCGTGCTCGAAGCTGGCTACGCGCTCGACACCGCCGCGCGCAACGTCACCGAAACCCACGCCGCCGCCGGGCGCGCGGAACAGGCCGCCATCGCCCCGCGCGCCGCGCACAAAGAAGCCGAAACCAACCTCGCCACCGCAGCCGGCGACATCCGGCTCCCCGGCTGCACCACGCGCGAACGCATCGACGCCATCGTCACCGCAACCCAAACCTACAAGGAAACCCTCGCCGCCCTCTGGCCCACCATCCGCCACGGCGAATCCATCCTCGCCCAACTCGCCTCCCAACGCGAACAAACCGCCGCCGCCGGACAACACCACGCCGGACCCGCCGCCCTCCGCGACCACCCCGCGCTTGCCCCGCTCCTCGCCCAACTCCAAACCACCGGACTCCTCAAACGGCTCTCACGCTCATCGCCCGTCACCGCCCGCGCGCTCCTCGGACAACTCGCCCGCGTCACCACGGCGCTGCCAGCCGGCGGCCACCCGCTCCCCGCCCTTGCCGCCGCGCACCTCGGAAACGCGCACGCCCTCGACCCCGGCGAACCGCTCGCCAGCCTCGCCCTCCGCGCCGCCGCCGGCATCGCGGGAATCCCGTTCCCCGAAACCCAGGACGCGGAAACACGCCGCGACCTCTGGGCCTCCGTTGGCGTGCTCTGTGACGAACTCAGCACCCCCGTATGCGTGCTGAATCTTCCGGTATCCGGCAATCGACTGCAAACAACAACGCCCCTCCTCCGCCTCCTCGCCCAAGCCCGTGACGATGCCGAACCCCTGCCCATCACGCTGCGCCTCCTCCTGCGCCACCCGCTCTCGCAACACGCGCCCCTTGTAAACCGCGACATATACGTCTGTGAAAACCCGACCATCATGGCCCTTGCCGCCGACCGGCTCGGCCCGCGTTGTGCGCCGCTCGCGTGTGTGAACGGCCAGTATGCCACGCCCGCGAAAATTCTCCTGCGGCAACTTGATGCCGCCGGGGCGCGCCTTCACTACCACGGCGACTTTGACGCCGGCGGCCTGGCCATAACCCGCCGCATTTTTGCCAGTCACGCGGCAACCCGTCCCTGGCGCATGACCGCCGCCGATTATCTTGCCGCGCCCAAAGGAAAACGCCTTGCCGGCGCCGCCGCACTTTCCAGCCCCTGGGACCCGGCTCTCACCGCCGCCATGCGTCAGCACAAACGGACCATCCACGAAGAAGCCGTCGCCTTAAAAAAAATAAGAAATAGTGACAGATTCAAAATTAAATTTGACGCATGTCTATTTTTCGATGATTTTTTCCCGCATGAGAGTCGCACGGATAAAGATTCATGGAGAGGATGCCGTTTACCACTGCATCTCCCGCACCGTTAACGGCGAACGGCTTTTCGACGAGGACGCCAAGGAGATGTTTCGCCGACAAATGTGGCAAATCGCCGACTACTGCGGCGTTTCCATTCTCACTTACGCCGTCATGGAAAACCACTTCCATGTCCTCGTCAGGGTTCCCAAAAAAGCGCCGATTTCCGACGAAGAACATCTGCGTCGCTATCGCTTGCTTCACCCAAAACCAACCCGTTTTCAAACCGCCTCGCTGGCGATCGTCGAAGCGCAGCTCAAGGCTGGCGGTTCCGGTGCCGACGCATGGCGCAAACAGCAGCTTGCTCTTATGAACGATGTCTCGGCTTTCATGAAACTGCTCAAACAACGCTTCACCATCTGGTTCAATAAAACACACAACCGCTTCGGCACGCTCTGGGCCGAGCGTTTCAAGAGCGTGCTCGTCCAGCCAACAGGGCGTATCGTTCGCACCATGGCCGCTTATATCGATCTAAATCCCGTGCGCGCAGGACTCGTCGACGATCCCAAAGACTACCGGTTTTGCGGTTACAGCGAGGCCGTCGCGGGCAGGAGAATCGCACAGGCGGGAATCATACATGTAATCGGCGAGGATGACGCGCGCACCTGGCAAAGCGCGCAGGAATACTACCGCCTCATGATTATCGGCAGCGGCGCCAAACCGCGCACTGGCAAAGCTGCCGTTTCGGAAAATCTTTTTGAGGAAACGGTGCGCGCAGAGGGAAAACTGCCACTGACTACTGCATTGAGATGCCAGATACGCTATTTTACCGACGGCGGCATACTTGGCGGCAGAGCCTTTGTCGCGAAACAACTCACGCTCCTCCGACGAAAGATCGGATTGCGACGCCGCAGGGACCCCCGCGCCCTGCCACCCGTCTGCGACTGGGGCATCGCTAACGCGAACGGCGGCAGTGGTGCGGACGGCGTCAGTGCCACGGACGAAATCATGGTTTTGCGCACGCCACGGCGGCGCACGCTTGCGTCCGGCTGAATCGAACCGGCGTGAACAGACTCAACGGCGCACTCAGCGACGCGCTCAACGACGCGCTCAGCGACGCACTCAACGAACGGGCAGGTCTGGCAATCTCGGTCTGGCAACCTGCGCCAGTGCCCAGTCAATCAGCATCAATCTCGGTCGGGAATCGGGCGGTTTCCCTCTGAAATTGCTCCGATTTTGCGACACTTGAAGAATGACTACACACCAGTTTCGAGACCGAAAGCCGGCAGTCCGCCAAGCCGCCTCTCCCTGTGAACGAAGGTGATGGGAGTGCCCCGAAGGGACTGAGAGCTTATCCTTGGTGTTTTAAACAAAAGTATAGCCTCAAAAATTCCAGCGCGCATTCAAATTGAGCTGAATTGAAAGCGCATTCCACACAGGAGCGTCGCTTGCGACGCCCCTGCGTGATGCATACCGGGCTTCACAAACGAAGTCTCTGCGATGCGCTGCGATGCGGCCTGCGCCTTGCGATTCGTCTCATCTTGAACGCAAATTGGAATAAACGGCCGCCACCAGCCAGACAACGGCGCCACCCCCGGATTCTATCGCGTGAGGCGCTATCGCG